>NZ_JATABH010000045.1:0-30210 GCF_036533775.1 Vibrio sp. M260112
TTCAGTATTGGGGGCATAACGATTGGCGAGTGTTAGGGCTGTAGTTAATTGCAAAATAAAAGGCTCAAAGTTATAGAAACTTAGAGCCTTTATAAGCTATCTGCAGGATCGTTCAACCGATCATTTATCTCTTAACTGATCGGCATTAAGCGGTAAGCTTCCTTTTTTATAGTTTCGATATGAGATCTGCATTAACGCCAAAGCTGGTCTTATGCTCTTCAATAACCACTTCACTGCGAGTTTGTATCACGCCGGGCAAGGTTCCTAATTTGGTCGACATAAAGTTCTGGTACGCTTTCATATCCTTGACACGCACCTTAATCATGGTATCGAAGTCACCTGATAGCGAATAACACTCTTCAATTTCCGGCATATCCGCCACAGCTTGAGCAAACTTTTCAAATATTGAAAAACTGGTTTGATCCAAACGAATATGAATGAACACTTGTACATCCAAGCCCAGCTTTTCTGGATTTAGCTCAGCATGGTAGCCCGTAATATAACCTTCTTTCTCCAATCTTTTTACCCGATCAGAACAAGGAGAGGTGGTTAAGTTAACTTGCTTGGCGAGTTCAACAATAGGAAGTCGGCCTTTAAGATTCAAGGCGCGCAGGATCTCGCGATCAATTCTATCTAAATCCATTAACGGCTCATTAAGTTGTTATAGATGCTGAAGGTATTCTAAAACAAAAGCACCGAGCCACAGATAGCGATCATTGAGTTAGCGATAAATTATGTGAAGGTTATGCGATTTTTGCGTCAGAAAAAGCGTCTTGTGCGGTCACAACTTCTGTTTGGCTATTGCAGACCCTGCAAAAGGCCTGCTTTTCCATTTTTACATAGTGGTCACCTTGGAAAACGGTGGCAAAGAAGTTCGCCATATTTTTAACTACCGAGTTATTCTGCGTCTCACAACGCTTCATGACAATTTTATGTGCCGTTTTTTTATCACAACAATGGCAGTACATGTGAGGCATTTCCGTTCGTCCTAAGTGTTAGCGTTATTGATAACTGACATATTTTGAAACCTAGAGTTCATTAAACTCAAACATTAGTTTAGAAAACGTGAGACAAGTTCAATAAATAGTCAATAAACAACAAAAAAGCCCCTAAATTTAGGGGCTTTTCACTCGAACCAATATCAATTAGTCCAGTTCAGCTAAGTGCTTTTTGAACGTGTTGTGCTGCGCTTTCACAGCCTCTTCCGGCTCGCCAGTCGTTAAACTTACACCAACAATAGCAAGAGTCGAGAAAATGATACCAGGGACTATTTCATACACGTCGAACCAGCCACCTGATAACTGCTTCCAAATAACGATAGTCACACCGCCAACCACAATACCCGCAAGTGCACCATTGCGGTTCATTCTTTCCCAGTAAAGGCTAAGGATTAGCGCAGGACCAAATGCAGCACCAAAACCAGCCCATGCGTAAGAAACCAAGCCAAGCACTGAGCTGTCAGGTGTCATCGCTAAAACTAGCGCAACAACTGAGATGCCAACGACGGCAATACGACCAACCATAACAATCTCTTCTGAGCTCGCGTCTTTCTTAAACACTTGCTTGTAAAAATCTTCTGCCAACGCTGAAGAGGAAACCAGTAACTGAGAATCCGCAGTACTCATTACCGCAGCTAGAATTGCAGCAAGTAGGATACCGGCAATAACAGGGTGGAACAGAGAGTTCACCAGAAGCATAAAGATCTTTTCGCCATCATCAATGCTTACACCAGAGTTTGTCACATAGACTAAGCCAACTAGACCTACTAGAATCGCACCTGCCATTGATAGCGCAGTCCAGATCACCGCAATACGACGAGCCGTTGTCAGATCTTTATTTGAGCGAGATGCTTTGAAACGCGCCAGGATATGTGGCTGACCAAAGTAACCTAGGCCCCAAGCCACCAGAGAGATAATCGCAATCGCAGAAAGCGGTTCACCTTTAGAGTCATTCCATAGCGTTAATAGCTCAGGGTTAATCGCGGCAAGATCATTGCCAAGCTGACCGAAACCACCTTCCAACGCAGTAATTGGAACGATCATCAGTGCCGCTGCCATCAGCAGACCTTGCACTAAGTCAGTCCAAGATACCGCCAGGAAGCCACCGAATAACGTGTAAGAGACGACGCAAACGGTGCCAATGATTACTGCCGTGGAGTAATCCAGGCCAAAGACTGTTTCAAATAATTTTCCGCCTGCAACCAAGCCTGAACTGGTGTAGAAAAGGAAGAATAAAAGAATAAAGAAAGCAGAAATAACCTGAATCAGTTTAGATTTATCGTTAAAACGACGAGATAGAAATTCTGGTAAAGTCAGTGCGTCAGTCGTGATACTGTAAGTACGAAGACGTTTAGCATTAATTAACCAGTTCAACCATGTGCCTACCAGTAGACCGCCCGCTAGCCAAAATGCTTCGATGCCTGCTGCGTACGCATAACCCGGCAGACCAAGCAGAAGCCAACCACTCATATCCGATGCACCTGCAGAAAGCGCCGCCGGCCAAGGGCCTAATGAACGACCACCAAGAAAGTAGTCGCTTGAATTTTTTGTACGCTGGTATGCGATGACACCAATGGCAAGCATCAACACCAGATACGCAATAAACGTGGTTGTAATAGCAAAGCTATTTTCCATGTGATTTGTCCTCTTTTGAAAGATCGCCTTCCCTGAATGCCCTCAATACGAGGGCAAATCAATGAAGTTTAGTGGGCTTCGTTTCCGAGCTCTAGCAAGGTCGCATTGCCACCCACTGCTGTTATATTTATTGTTCTTGTACGCTCAGTAATAAAACGGAGCGCCAAATGAGGATCGTGGGCAACAGGAATGCTCACAAGATCCGTTTCAGACGTCAGGCTTACAATTGCGCCCGAACGTTTAGCCAGTTGGCGGTTAATCGTCCTTTCCACCTCTGGACTTCCAACATAACCAATGCTTCGCACGTCCGACTCGAGCAACTGATGATAAGCATCATATGCGGCAAACTGGACAAGGTGAGTTGGAAGTGAAGACTGAACATAGGCAGCCTCTAATACTTGGCAAAGCTCCGCATCATCACTGCATAAGATGACACTATTACCCGCGATCAGCGCAGCCGTTAGTTGCGCAACGACGGATAGCTTCGCTTGCTCTTGAACATCATCCTGAATAACAAGAGCCACACCACGACCCGCGGTGTAAAGTTCGTTGGTTTCGCCTGTAGGGCCGGCCAGACTATGGGTATCAGCAATTAATGCCGACGCTTGATCAATATGGTACGAAACGACCGAAGCCAACTCAGGCTGAACTTGTTGTAAAGCCTGTTTAAAAGCGAGTAGGCACTCACTTTTAGAATCAAAATTAGTTAAATTCCAGTTTTCCCAAGCAGAGAAAGCGTCAGAAAAACGAGTTACTTGATGAACCATAATTACTTCTCCTTGCTCACTCGATTAACAAAACTGTGTTTGCGTAAAACGGTAAAGATAGTGTGGACCACCCGCTTTTGGTCCAGTACCTGATAGGCCTTGACCACCAAATGGCTGCACTCCTACCACCGCGCCAACTTGATCACGGTTGATGTAGCAGTTGCCAACACGAGCATGTTTTTCAATCCAGCGGTAAGTGGTTTCATTTCGGCTATGGATACCCATGGTTAGGCCAAAACCGGTATTGTTTATCTGCTCAACCACCTGAGTGAGCTCACTTGCTTTGAATCGAACGATGTGCAAGATCGGGCCAAACTGTTCTTCTTTAAGACAAGAAATATCACGGATTTCAAAGGCTGAAGGAGCAACGAAGTCACCGTTTTCATGCTCATCCGTAAGCACCAGTTGAGCGACTTTTTTCTCTGTTTCAGTCATAAACTCGATATGCTTTAACAACTTGCTCTTCGCATTGACGTCGATAACCGGACCAACATCTGTCGAATGAAGATAAGGTTTACCAACGCTTAACTCCTCCATCGCCCCCTGGATCAGAGCAACAATGCGATCAGCAATATCTTCTTGAACGTATAGAACACGCAGTGCACTACAACGCTGACCCGCAGAGGCAAACGCAGAGCGAATCACATCTCTCACCACTTGCTCAGGTAATGCTGTACTGTCAACAATCATTGCGTTCTGACCACCCGTCTCCGCAATCAAAGGCACTGGAGCGGCGTCACGTTCTGCTAATGTTTGGTTAATGCGCTGCGCCGTCGCTGTTGAACCAGTGAAAGCGACACCTGCGATGGCTGGGTGTGACGTCAGAGCCGAGCCAATTTCAGCGCCACGGCCTGTTAATAGCTGAATCGTCCCTGCTGGGAATCCTGCGTCGAGCATCAGTTCAACCGCACGAGCCGCGATTAAGCTGGTCTGTTCTGCTGGTTTTGCCACGACTGTATTTCCTGCAACCAAAGCGGCTGTCACTTGGCCAAGGAAAATGGCCAGAGGGAAGTTCCAAGGGCTAATACAAACGAAAACACCACGACCTTGACGAGACACTTGACGAATCTGCCCATCAAAACCATTAATGGTTAGTTCACCTAACGCGTCCACTTGCTTAGCGTAGTAACGACAGAAATCAACCGCTTCACGCACTTCATCGATACTGTCATGAATCGTTTTACCTGCTTCCTGGTGACAAATCGCGACAAGCTCTGCGAGATTCTCTTCCAACAGATCAGCGAGAGCCTCTAGCTTCTCTGCTCGCTGAGCTTTTGGTGATGCTTGCCATGCAGGGAAGGCCTGCTCAGCACCTTCAATCGCTGCCGAAACATGCTCAAGCGTAGCGAACGCAACCTGACCTACTTGAATACGACGGTCGTAAGGAGCGGTGACTTGTTCAGTGTTGATGTTTTCCTTGATCATGCTTTCGGCAAACATGTTGCCATTGATGATCGGACCCGCTAGCCACTGCTTACTTAGAAAACTCTCTACTTCATATTCAAACGGCTTAGCTTCGCTCTCGATATCAATGTTGATACCCAAAGAGTTCTTGCGCTCGTTAAACACGTTGGTTGGAAGAGGAATGCTTGTGTTGTAGAAAGAATCAAACGCATTAAGCATATCTACTGGATGCTGTGTCAGTGTTTCAACAGGGCAACGAGCATCGACCAAGCGATGAACAAATGAGCTGTTTGCACCATTTTCCAGTAAGCGGCGAACAAGATATGGCAACAGATCTTTGTGGCTACCAACCGGTGCATAAATGCGCACGGATTGTTGGTAGGCCGACATCGCATGGTTGTACAGCGAATCGCCCATGCCATGCAGACGCTGGAATTCGAAATCTTTATGCTGAGCCATCACTGCAATCGATGTGACTGTCTGAGCATTGTGGCTAGCAAATTGCGGGAAAATATTACCACGAACATGTTGACTCAAAAGGAATCGAGCACAAGCTAAGTAAGCCACATCTGTCGCTTCTTTGCGCGTATAAACAGGGTAGTTAGTATAACCAGCCTGCTGTGACCATTTGATCTCACTATCCCAGTAAGCACCTTTTACAAGACGCAGAGGAATCATATCTCCCTGCTGCTTCGCTAAGCCATTTAGCCAAACCAAAACAGGAAGCGCTCGCTTAGAGTAAGCCTGCACCACTAGACCAAACTTACCCCAGCCCTTGACCAATTCACTTCGGTACACTTTTTCGAACAATTTGAGGGACAGCTCTAGGCGGTCTGCTTCTTCAGCATCAATGGTAATCGCGACGTCAAGCTCAACCGCTCGACGCAGCAATTGCTGTAAGGTATCGTAAAGTTCTGTCAGAACACGTTGTTCATTCGCAACCTCATAGCGAGGATGAAGTGCTGAAAGCTTAATCGACACAGAAGGCGCTGGACTCACATCTGCAGCATAGTCATCACGGCCTACCGCTTCGATTGCCATTAAGTAATCTTTGAAGTACTTATTTGCGTCAGCGGTGGTAAGTGCCGCTTCGCCTAGCATATCATAAGAGTAAGTGAAGCCCTTATCACGCATGTGACGACCGTTTTTTTGAGCCTCGGCAATGGTACGGCCAAGTACAAACTGGTGTCCCATGACTTTCATTGCCTGATGCATCGCCTTACGGATCACAGGCTCAGACATCTTGTTGACTAGTCGGTTAACCGCGCTTACCGGACTTTGAGATTCGCTATCAGAAAGGCCAACAACTTTACCTGTGAGCATTAAGCCCCATGTAGACGCATTAACAAACACGGAATCAGAATTTTTCAGGTGTGATTTCCAATCTGCCACAGTGAGCTTGTCACGGATTAAAGCATCGGCTGTCGCAGCGTCAGGAATACGCATCAAAGCCTCAGCAAGACACATCAGCAGAATACCTTCTTGAGTATCAAGGCTATACTCCAGTAACAGAGCGTCAATCATCTGAATGGACTTTTTGTCAGCACGAATCGTATTGATCAAATCCGTCGTTTTGATGGCAATCTGCTCTTTCTCTGACTCAGTGGGTGTTGCTAATGGCAGTAGTTGCTTAAGCCATTGTGATTCGTCCACCATATAAAGTGGCGAGATCAACGACCAAAGTTTATCAAGCGGCTGCTCGACAAACTCAGCGTTTAACACATTACTCGCTATAAACATGCGTTTTCCTCAATCTCACACCTGAAATCATTTCAGGTTTTCTACAATGGCATGCAGTGTATTTTGAGCTTGAGAAGAATACTTGTCAAAAACTCCGAGTTTTTTGCTAAAAACTCTGAATATTAACAAAACAAAAACAGAGTCACACTCAATTAAGTAAAACTTTATACCGTTTACATTAGCTTATTTAACCAAATCGTTTCTTGTACTGAGAAGGTGAAATACCTTGGAGACGGGAAAAAGTATGAGTAAAGGTGCTTTGACCTGAAAATCCGGTGAACTCAGCTACCTGTCCCAAAGTGAGATTGCCCTGCTCTATTAGCTGCTTCGCCATGTCGATTCGCTTGCCCAGCACATACTGATGAGGTGTAATCCCCATCTGTTCTTTAAACAAGGAGTGAAACTGACTCTCACCTAAGAACACACTGCCTGCGAGCTGCATCACTGAGATTCTCTGCTTCATGTGCTGCTCGATATAGCGATCTATCGCTTCAAGATCGAAGCGCGATTCTTTACGACTCGCTTCAAAGGCCGACATATGGCGCTGTAATAAAGCCACAACCGTATCACTGCAAGCTCGACTGAGCAGCAAGTCATCTGGGCTAGAATGCATCTCAGCCACTAACATCTGGATAAGCTTCTGGATTTGAGTGTTGAGCTGAAAGTACGTCTCTTTCTGGTTAAGCTCGTTAAGACGCTGCATCATCAAAGCGTCAGATTGCGAAGCAACCGGCATATTGAGTACCAGAATATCAGATTGACCGACGACACCACCGAATGCGTGCCCTGAACCGGATGTCACGACGCAACCTTGCCCAGGACCGACCATATTGCCGTAGCCACCAACTTCAAACTCCGCTTGACCACGTAAACCGATCACCACCTGAGTATAGTCGTGCACGTGACATTCCATATACGAAGGCAACGTAACCAATTGAGCTGGTTTTGGTGACAATTCTTTGGCAGTGGATGATTCACTTAGCGGCTTATTGGATGATGACATAGAGACACACAGTCAAATTACATGTTCGATAAGCCATGATATACCAGAAGTGACGCAACTCGAAAATTGAATTGTTTGATTATAAAAATGGTTGCATTTACCATCGTCAACAAACAGAAAATGATCGGGGCGAACTGCTGAAAATCTGGTCATTTGTCGTACTGGAAGAATGATCAAGTGCACATAAATTACGGCTTATGTCACTTCTATCGATTTTCGTTATTCCTGATCGAGAATCTTTACTTGCATATTTCTTCAATCAGCCCAAAATGGATGATGTACCACCTAAGTTTATCTCGATTTATGATAAGCTTAGGTAATTCGCTCTATTATTTAGTGTGAATAGAAGGAAGAAATAGACCTTTTCAAGGCACCTTTGCAATGGACTGTCAAAAGTTTGTCTTTTTTTCTATATAAAGTGCACTATTTGATTGATATGCACTATGTTTGACTATTTTTTATTGGTTATTAAACGTTAATTGTTGCAGGGACTTATGATCATACGTCGCATGCCAGCGCTTTTGCTTGCGCTAAGCCCTCTTTGGGTTTCGACTTCGATTTTCGCAGAAGAAAATGTACAGGGTGACCCTGTTTCTGAAATCGAAGTTAAGTTAGAAAATAAAGAAGCAGAAATGGGCACGATGGCTGCGGAGTTTAACTCTGAAGCTGATCGTCTCCAGCAACTTCAGAATGATAGAACTAAGCTGAAACGCAATGAGGAAGAGCTCAATGCAAAGCGCAATCGCACTAAGTCAGCTCTGGACAAACAGTATAACCGTCTTTTAGATGATCCAGATATTGACCTAGTTTCATTCCAGAAAGCTTACCTAGATGTGTGGACTGAAGTGAAAGATAACCAGTCTGCACTATTGGAAAACCAACAAGCGATAACTGAAAGTGAAATGCGCCTCTCACAAGTAAAACAGAAGCAAGCCCGTCTAACTTCTGAGCTTTCTTACTTACAAGAGCAGAAAGTGGAAGCGCGTGTAAAACGTATTTCTGCTGAGCTACGCGAAAGTGATGTACTCGAAACAAGTTACAAAACAACTTGTTCATCGACCATGACTTTGGGCGAGTGTGCTAGCCAGGGTCAATACCTGACTAAACAGAAAGCCGTCAAAGCGTTCAAAGCAAAACTGATGGATCGTTTGACGGAGTCAAACCTAGCAAAGCAAAATGCCAAAGG
Source organism: Vibrio sp. M260112 (assembly GCF_036533775.1). NCBI lineage: Bacteria > Pseudomonadati > Pseudomonadota > Gammaproteobacteria > Vibrionales > Vibrionaceae > Vibrio > Vibrio sp. M260112. The sequence goes on from NZ_JATABH010000045.1 coordinate 8,734, forward strand.
CGTTCAGTTGAAAGTTCATGTTCAAGAGAGCCAGCTCATCCGCTCTGGTTTTGAAGGCAACAATAGCTACTTCACTCAATTGCAATTGCAATTGCAGGCGCGTCCAGAGGCCTCCGCGGCTTGTAAACTACTTAACGTTTCAACTCGTTACTGTCTAAAAGGCAGTGAAGAAGAGAAAACCGCTAAGAAAGACAAGAACTGGGTGAATGTGACCGTTCGTTCAGATCAATATGATGATTCCGTAGTTATCAATGGCATTAACTATGGCAGCACGCCAGTAGAAGTTGTTCTACCACGTGGCCAACATCAAGTTACAGTGTCGAAAAATGGTTTTCAGACATACAATCGCGTGATCACTGTCAATGCAAATGACACTGTTTGGGTTAAGCTACGTCCAAATGGATAACGGCTAAAAAAACCTACCGGATTCACAAAGATGAGCTAAAACGCCATTTTGACCCTAAGTTATCAACAGATAACTTAAGACAAGATGGCGTTTTCGTTTAAAATACCCAATTAATCAATAATTAGATGTAGAAGAAAGACGATGCGTCCAGGTTTATCAATCCTTTTATTAGCATTATCTCCTTGTTTGCTTATATCTCCCGCTTCCGCACAGGAAGCGAACATGTCGGTCATTCAGATCGACGATAAGCTTTTTAGCAAACACGATGAGTTAACGTCTGCACAAAAAGCCTCAGACGAGCAGCAAGCTCTGTTTAATAAGCAGCAAGCCGAATTAAAGTCTCTGCAACAAACGGCCAAATCCCTTGATAAGTCGTTTGCGAGTGCCAAGAATAAGCTTGAAATGGATTATCAACGTATGATTGATGATCCCAATGTTGACCTAGCTGCATCTCAGAAGGCCTATCAAGATGCTTGGTCGTCAGTGAAGCAAAATCAAAAGGCACGTCTTGACGCTGAACAAAAGCTTGAGGAAGAGCGAGCGAATCTCGCTACTCGTAAAGCAGAAGCCGATGCAATTAAGCTTGCTATTGCAGAATTGGACGAACAAAAACTTCGTGCCAGAGTCGAACAGCTCAAACTTGAACTGGAACAGCCACAGAAAATTTCGGTCAGTTTCACTAACCGCTGCCAAGCCTCTTTAACTTTGGCGCAATGTGATCAGCAAACCAAAGAGCTAGCTTTGCAGAAAGCGGTTAAGCAATTTCGCGGTGAGATTGTTGAACAAACCAGCGAAAGTTCACTGGTCAAGCGCAACATCAATGATGTCGCTCTTAACATCCACGTTGTCAAACACATTACCACCGAACAGGGCTTCTACGATGGTATTCGTTACCGAACACTAATGGATGTAGAGCTTGAGGCTCGTCCTAAAGCAAAAGTAGCCTGTGAGCTTCTGCAAATCGATAGTCAATACTGTTTTGCGCCTGGAGCAGCAGGAAATCAGCAGTTCCAAGATGACCAAGAGATCGCTTGGGTCACACTCGCTATTCGCTCTAACCAATACAACGACAGCGTAACGATCGATGGCGTTTCTTATGGCAGTACTCCTGTAGAAATCATGCTACCAATAGGTATCCACGACATTACGATTGAGAAAGAAGGCTACAAGTCATACAGCCAACAACTTTCCGTTAACGCGGATACGTCTTTACGTGCGGTACTGACTGAAAAAGCCAACCCGCTACGCGCTGGTGCTAAATTTGCTGATGGCTTGGCAAGCAGCGGTCACGCACCGGAATTGATCACCATTCTCCAAGGTATTTACTACACTGGAGAGAAGGCTTCTAACCAAGTTTCACTTGATCATGCTTTCGGTATTGGCGCGACACCTGTCACCGTCAGTCAATTTGCAACCTTCGTTGAACAAACCAATTACCAAACCGATGCCGAGCTAAAAAACACCTGTACCACGCTAGCTCAAGGCGAAGTAACACCAATTCCAAACAGCAGTTGGCGAGATCCTGGGTTCAAACAATCGCCTAATTCACCGGTTGTGTGTGTGAGCCAAAACGATGCCGTCTCTTACACTAATTGGTTGCGTAAGCAGACCGGCGCTTCTTACCGCCTACCAACAGAAGAAGAGTGGGAAATTGCGGCACGTGCTGGCAGCCAAGATAAATACTGGTGGGGTAATGAATTTGCACCAGGTGAAGCAAACACTGGCTGGAGTGGCACTCCTTGGTCAAACCAAAGCACTGCGCCCGTTAGCGCTTTCAAACCTAATCAGTTAGGCGTTTATGATGCGGTCGGCAATGTTTGGCAGTGGACAAGCAGCCCGAGAGGTATTGCTAAAGGCGGTGCGTGGAACTTCTCACCAGATATGGCTGCAGCAGACAAGCAGCTATACCTTTCACCATTCTCTGCCGCTAACTACTTAGGTTTCCGAGTCGTTAGAGACATTAACTAGTTATATTAGGGGGGGGGATTTCCCCCCTTTTTATCTTATTCTCTTCAGATACAATCATTACCGAGTGGGATTTATCCATCCTCCTCGGTATCAATTGATATGTCTATGCTCAGTAATTTACTGAGTGCATAGAACCTCTTCTACACGTCGACAAGATTTATCTTGTGTTTGCCAGTCATCCTACGGTGCCTGGCATTTTTTATCGTACAGCACATGTGACTTTGGTATCATACTCACTCTGTTTAGTAAGAAGTTTTTTTAAGTGAACGAGTAGCAAGTCTCTTTATTCCGTCAACTCCCCGGTTTCTGGGGATGCAAAGACCTCAACTCTGTCTTTGTTTATGCTAACACTGCTTATGCCAAACTGATCGGTTTCGAGAAGCCACAAGATTGTATTGGCCTTACCGACTTTCAAATGCCCAGTCCCACATCTCACTGCGCTGCTGATTTTGTTAAACAAGATCGGTATGTCATTGAAAACAATACGTCCTTGAGAGTTCTCGATATTCACCCATACCCAGATGGCAGTTGGCGTGCGCATTTATTTACCAAAATCCCATGGCTAGATGATTCAGAAAAGATTCAAGGGACCATTTTTTATGGGCAAGAGTTGTCTGATACCGCAATTCTAGAAGTGGGTCACTGGATATGTCGCGCGACAGGTTTACCGCCTGAAAGTAATCTTATAGCTGAAACACCGACGACAACACGCTTTGATCTCAAACTGACTAACCGAGAATCAGAAGCGCTGTTTTTACTGCTCTATGGTAAGAAACCCCACTACATCGCCACAATCATGAACATCTCGATAAAGACATTAGAAAGCTATGTCGCGAGACTGCGAGTAAAGTTTGGCGCTCACTCTAAAGCACAATTGATCGATATGGCTTTAGAGCAGGGATATGGGTCTCACATACCTAAGACGCTATTAAAAAGACAGCTGTCTGTCGCCCTAGATAATGAATACGCCGCATAAAGCGGCGTATTTTTTTATGGTGCTAAGCGGTCAATATGCCACTCTTCAGCTTGTTTTGAAAACAAGAAGCGGTCGTGAAGGCGATGCTCACCGCCCTGCCAAAATTCGATACTTTGCGGCTTAATTCGAAATCCGCCCCAGAAACTCGGTACAGGGATTTCGCCTTTTTCAAACTTTTGTTTGAGCTCTAGAAACTTACCTTCTAACACGCCACGAGCACTAATACGGCTACTTTGCTTACTGGCGATTGCCGCCAACTGACTTGCTTTGGGACGAGAAGAGAAGTACTTCATGTTTTCGACAGCAGATAGCTTTTCAGCCACACCCGTAATATGCACTTGACGCTCGAGAGGATGCCAAGGGAAATGCAGGCTAACTTTTGCGTTCGCTTCAATCTGCTGGGCTTTACGGCTACCAAGGTTGGTATAAAAAACGAAACCATCTTGATTGACATCTTTTAGTAACACAATTCGTTGGAAAGGTTGCCCTGATGCATCCACCGTTGCGACCGTCATTGCCGTTGGATCAGTCAGCTTAGCGTCGATCGCTTGCTGAAGCCATAAATCGAATTGGGCAATCGGGTCCGCTAGCAAGTCTTTTCTGCGCAAGCCACCTTTGGTGTACTCACGGCGAATATCTTCAAGTTCCATCTTTTCTCCTTGGCGAATTTTTTTGTCGATTGTGCGCCCTTAATTACAAGAACTCAAGCCTAGCACGATGGATAACGCTACACTCTATACAAACTAGCTATTAAAACATCGCTATATATCAATTAGGGGAACAAAACTGACAGCAAATCCTTAACATTTTAGGCAATGAATAATAAAATCAATCAAATAACACCATTTTACAAGGATCACCAATGAGTAAGAGCAGTTACAACAAGCTTACTCCTGACGAGCTGGATTACGTTGACGATAAAACAGCCGCTCTATTGCTAAATACGCCAAGCAGCGCTCGCATCATGCTGTGGGTAATGGTGGTCTTTTTCGTGTTTGCCATTCTATGGGCATCATGGGCAGAGATCGATAAAGTGACCGTCGGTCAAGGCAAAGTTGTGCCATCATCACAAGTTCAGGTCGTACAAAACCTTGAAGGAGGTCTGGTAAAAGAGATCTTGGTTCGCGAAGGACAAACGGTTGAGAAAGGTCAGCAGCTATTGCTTATCGATGATACTCGATTCCGCTCAGACTACCGTGAACGAGAGCAACAGGTTGCCAACTTAACCGCAAGCGTTCTGCAACTTTCAGCCTCAATCACCAGTGTCGATATCGATGAGGAGTTCAACGAAAATAATTGGCAAAAAAACGTCCAATTGAATTTTAATAAACTTGCTTTCCCACCCACTTTAAGTGAACTGCAACCAGACTTAGTTGCACGTCAGCGCGCTGAATATCGCCAAGATCTTAATAATCTTCGTAACCAAATCTCACTGATTGACCAACAGGTAAAGCAGAAACAACAGGATCTGGTTGAAATTCAGGCACGAATTAAAAACCTGCGTGAAAGCTACCGCTTTGCAAAAAAAGAGCTGGAAATTACCCAGCCTCTCGCGGATGAAGGGGTTGTACCGCGTATTGAGTTGCTCAAGCTTCAACGCCAAGTCAACGATACTCAACGTGAGTTAACTTCAAGTGAGCTAAAAATGCCGGTGCTTAAATCAGCAATTCGAGAAGCGATGTTGAGCCGCATCGACGCTGCGCAGAAGTTCCGCTCTGAGCAACAAGAAAAACTCAACCAAGCACAAGACAAGTTATCGTCGATGACGGAGTCAACGGTTGGACTTGAAGATAGAGTAAACCGTACAGTCGTGACCTCACCTGTCACGGGTACAGTAAAAACACTCAACGTCAATACTGTCGGTGGCGTTATTCAACCAGGTATGGATATTGTTGAAATTGTCCCGAGCGAAGATACCTTGCTGGTTGAAGCAAAGATTGCTCCCCAAGATATTGCGTTTCTACGTCCAGAGTTACACACCATCGTTAAGTTTAGTGCGTATGATTTCACTAAATACGGTGGTCTAGAAGGCACCTTGGAACACATCAGTGCAGATACCACCACTGATGAAGAGGGCAACAGCTTTTATCTGGTTCGTATTCGTACTAAAGAAACCAGTCTTGACAAAGATAACACCTTGCCAATCATACCTGGTATGACGGCTTCGGTAGACATTATTACTGGTAAACGCACCATCCTTGAATATCTGCTCAAGCCGATACTCAGCGCCCAAAACAACGCGCTAAAGGAATAGATGTATGGTCAATTACGTAGGGATGCACGCTTGAAAGCTCGCTTCATATTGAAGTCAGCATTAGTAGTCACACTACTTTTGCTGGCATCAACCACCTCGTTTGCTCTTAACACTCAAGAGCAACGTTGGATTGATGCTGTGCGTAAAACTTACGGCGAGCGCGCAGGGAGACGCGTTGAGACATGGCGCAAAGAGATGTCTCAATACAAATCGCTGTCTGAGCGTCAGAAACTGACTAAGGTCAACAATTTCTTCAACCAACTCAATTTTGTCAATGACATTAACTTGTGGGGACAAAATGATTATTGGGCAACACCCCTCGAATTTCTTGGCAGTAATGCGGGGGATTGTGAAGACTTTACCATCGCTAAATATTTCTCCCTGCTAGAACTTGGCGTTTCCGACAAAAAATTACGCTTAGTGTACGTAAAAGCTATCGAACTGAATCAATTCCATATGGTGCTCGCCTACTACTCAAAGCCAAGTGCAGAGCCCATACTGTTAGACAATATCAACCCAGAAATAAAACCAGCTTCAACGCGACGAGATCTGTTACCTATCTACAGTTTTAACGGTAAGAACTTGTGGTTAATGAAGTCGAAAAACGGACAACTCGCGGGGGAATCATCGAGGTTAAGCCTATGGAATGACCTACGTGCTCGCGAGAAATCGCTCAAACTTAATAAACCCATAGTTAACTATGATGAGTAGGCAATATGACGTTATATAAACAACTTGTCGCGGGCATGATTGCGGTGATTTTGATGTTATTGATTTCGGTGTTTATCATCGAATTCAACACAACACGAAGTAACCTCATTCAACAACAACGCTCTGAGGTGAACAACACCATCAATACCGTGGGGTTGGCTTTAGCTCCCTATTTGGAAGACAAGGACCAAGTGGCCGTTGAATCAGTAATCAATGCGCTTTTCGATGGCAGTAGCTATTCGATTGTGCGCCTGATCTTCCTAGACACTGGCGATGAAATACTCCGTTCATATCCGATCAAACCAAACAATGTGCCTAAGTGGTTTACTAACCTTAACTTGTTTGAGAAGATCCATGATCGTCGAGTCGTGACCAGTGGCTGGATGCAACTTGCCGAAGTTGAGATTGTGAGTCACCCTGGGGAAGCCTACACCCAGCTATGGCTTGCATTTGAGCGTCTAGTGATCGCATTCTGTATCATCATGCTCATTGGCTTGTTCTCTATCTCATTCATCCTCAAGCGTGCGCTGCGCCCTCTTCAACTTATCGTCAATAAGATGGAACAGGTTGCTAAAAACCAGTTTGGCGAGCCGCTACCAAGACCTGCAACCCAAGATCTCATCTATGTTGTCGATGGTATCAACAGCATGTCGGCACAACTTGAAAAGTCCTTCCAAGCTCAAGCAAAAGAAGCACAACAACTGCGTGAACGCGCCTATATCGACCCAGTTTCACAACTGGGTAACCGCGCATACTATATGAGCCAACTTAATTCTTGGATTGGTGAAGGGGGTATTGGTGGTGTGGCGATTTTAGAAGCGAGTTTTATCCGCGAATTGTATGATGACAAAGGCTACGAAGCAGGTGATGGCATGGTTCGTGAGTTAGCCGATCATCTTAAAGTTTCTCTCTCTTCACCAAATGTGACAATCGCGCGTATCTCTACGGAAGAGTTTGGTTTCATCTTACCGAATACCGAAGAACCCGATCTCAAACTCATCGCAGAAAGTATCGTTACTTATGTCCAAGATATTAATGCCGACCCAACTGGTATGGCTACGTCTAACTTGGCGTTAGGTGTTGTTTACAACAAAGCCTCCACCAGCTCGTCTGAATTGTTAACCATGCTCGACAACGCTCTGGCCAATGCAAAATCAAATCCAGAGCTGAGCTATGGTTACGTCACAGGCGAACGCAGCGAAGGACTGATGGGTAAACAGCAGTGGAAAAACTTGGTGGAAGAGGCCATCAGCAACGATTGGTTCAGTTTCCGCTTCCAGGCCGCTAATGACAGCTGGGGTAAGGCTTACCACCGAGAAGTGTTCTCTGCGATTGAGAAAGATGGCGAGCGATACAGTGCAAACCAATACCTTTTCGCTCTTGAACAGCTTAACGCCAGTCATCTGTTCGATGAGTACGTTATCGAATCTATTGTCAAAAGACTTGAATCTGGAGAGTTTGAAGAGCCGATTGCCATCAACATTGCACAGAGCAGCATTTCACAACCAAGCTTTATTCGCTGGGTAACGCAACTGCTTAACAAGCACAATTCTATCGCGTCATTACTGCACTTTGAGATTCCAGAAAACTGCTTTATCAACTCTCCACACCATACGGCGCTATTCTGTAATGCCGTCCGTGCTGCTGGCGCAGATTTTGGTGTTGACAACTATGGACGTAATTTCCAATCATTGGATTACATCAATGAATTCCGTCCAGCTTATGTGAAGCTTGATTACTTGTACACGCATCACCTTGATGATGAGAAACAGAAGTTCACTCTGACTTCGATCTCTAGAACCGCCCATAACTTGGGGATAAAAACCATTGCATCGCGTGTCGAAACTCAGACACAGCTGGATTTCTTATCAGAACACTTTATTGAAGTCTTCCAAGGCTTTATCGTAGATAAATAACAATATAAAGGTATAGCATGCAGGATCCGCTATTAAACTCGCTTATCTACGTCAGTCGATACTACGGTTTAGCAAACTCCCCAGAGGCACTCATCAATGGCTTACCGCTTTCAGACGGTAAGCTAACCCCTTTTCTTTTCCCGCGTTCCGCTGAACGCGCAGGCTTAGTAGCGAAAGAAAACCGATCGGCATTGACCGACATATCTCAATTAGTCCTTCCGGTGGTGTTGATACTTAAAAGTGGCGATGCTTGTGTATTGAACAGCATTAATGACGATAGCAGCGAAGCCGAAATCGTAACCGGAGCGTCAGGCTTGGTACCCATTTCAATTCCACTCAAGGAATTGGAACAGCTCTACATAGGACGCTACTTTCTGGTTAAAAAGCAGTTCCGCTATGACGAACGCTCCCCAGAAGTACTCAAGACGCGTGAAGGGCACTGGTTTTGGGGAACTATCTGGCAATCGAAAAAGATCTATCGCGATGTACTTATCGCCTCGGTTCTAATCAACTTATTCGCCATCGCCGCGCCAATGTTTACTCGTTTGGTCTACGACAAAGTCGTGCCTAACCTAGCGTTTGAAACCTTGTGGGTTTTGGCCAGCGGTATCTTTGTCATCTTCTTGTTTGACTTAACACTCAAGTTACTGCGCAGCTACTTTATTGATGTAGCCGGTAAGAAATCCGACATACTGATCTCCTCGAAACTGTTCAGCAAGGTAATGGGAATTCGAATGGAAGCTCGTCCGGCTTCTGTCGGTGCCTTCGCCCGACATTTGCAGGAGTTTGAATCGATTCGTGAGTTCTTTACTTCGGCGACTATAGGCTCTTTGATTGACCTGCCTTTCGCGATTCTGTTCCTGATCTTGATCTGGCTGATGGCAGGTAACTTGGTGATCGTGCCTATCGTCGGTGTATTAATTCTGGTTATTTACTCACTACTGATCCAAGGTCCGCTTCGACACACCATCGAAGAGGGCTCACGCTTAGCGTCGCAGAAGTATGCCAACCTGATTGAGAGCTTGTCTGGCCTAGAAACGGTCAAACTGTTTGGTGCACAAAGCCAGTTCCAGTTCCGCTGGGAAGAAGCAGTGGCTCACATGGCGAACTGGAACATTAAGAGCCGCAGAATCACAGATGGTATTCAAAATACCGCAGGCTTCGTTCAACAGGCATCCAACGTCGGTATGATTATACTGGGTGTTTACTTGATCGCAGAAGGAGACCTAACAATGGGTGGCCTAATCGCGGCGACTATGCTCAGTGGCCGAGCAATTGGTCCTATGGTCCAACTGTCTTTGCTATCGACCCGCTACAACCAAGCAAAATCGTCAATGACCATCATTGAGCAGGTGATGTCGATGCCGGATGAACAAGAACAAGGTAAACGTTACATTCACCGCCCTATCATCCATGGCAAGATAGAACTGGATAAGGTGACGTTCCACTATCCAGATTCACCAATAGCCTCTATCCGTGATTTAAGTTTGACCATCAACCCAGGTGAAAAAGTCGCCGTTATTGGTCGAATAGGTTCCGGTAAGACCACGCTAGAGCGATTGATTATGGGGCTTTACAAGCCGACCGAAGGTCATGTACGTATCGATGACACCGATATTGATCAGCTGCACCATATTGATATTCGCCGTAACATTGGCTGTGTGCCGCAAGATAGTCAATTGTTCTATGGCAGTATCCGCGACAACATTACTCTTGGTCGACCGTTAGCAGACGACCGTGATGTACTCGATGCAGCGAACCGTGCTGGTGTTACCGTGTTTACTCAGCAGGACCCTGCCGGTTTAGAGAGACAAGTCGGTGAAGGTGGTATGTTGCTATCTGGCGGTCAACGTCAGGCAGTAGCCATTGCCCGTTCACTGCTCGGTCGTCCTCCAGTATTGCTGATGGATGAGCCTACCAGTGCGATGGATAACCGCTCAGAAATGCACATTAAGCAGCAACTAGCCCAACTTAAGGCGAGTGAAACCTTGATTTTAATTACCCACAAGACGTCGATGCTTGATGTGGTTGACCGCGTCATTGTGATGGAAAAAGGCTGTATCATTGCAGACGGTCCGAAATCGGAAGTTCTTAATAATCTGAAGCAAGGTAAAGTGAGAGCCGTCAACTAGTTAGTTGTTCTGGCTAAATTTACACCATTAAAAGCCATTCGGAACCGAATGGCTTTTCATTTAAATAACTATTGATCTAAGTTATTGTGCAGAGCAGTCAGCGATACCGACTTGTTTCCACACTCCCCATTGTCCGGAGTTCAATGGGTTCTCTCCAATGTTTGCATACCATTTGTTTTCCCACACATAACCTTCCCATACTACCTGAGTACCTGAGTTTGGATAAGGAATGGTTGCATCCCACAAGTTGTCACACTGACCACCAGTGCCCGTTGAGGCAGCGACAACAACCGTACTTGATGCCGCCGTCGTAGCCTGACCATCACTAACCGACACAGTGAATATCAATGAAGTATCCTGGCTATACTCTGGCGCAACAAAACTCACTGACGCTCCGTTGATCGTCGCCTCCAGACCCGCCGGGATTTGCCAGCTGTAAGTAAGAGGATCATTATCTGCATCTGTTGCTGAGGCGGTAATTTGTACCACATCCCCCTGACTTGCATTAGCAGGTGCCGAAACTTCTACTACAGGAGCGTGGTTTTTAACTGGCTGATCGGCTGGATTAACAGTAACATTGACGGTATCAGTGGCGACCGCACCCTCGTTGTCAGTAACGCTCAATTGGAATGAAAGTGTTTCCGCTTGAGTTACTTCAACAACATCGAAGCTTGCTAAAGCTGAGGCCGCTCCGCTCAGGCTGACAGACGTACCCGCCGTCTGTGTCCACTGGTAACTAACGATGCTGCCATCACTATCACTAGAAGCACTGCCATCAAGTGTCACACTTGCAGGGCCAACAACCGTAACATCCGCTCCGGCGCGAGCAATTGGATTGCGATTATCAGGCGTTACACTACCGTCAGCCAAACCCTCATGCATTGCGTTTAAGATATCACCATTATCTGCATCCAGTTCCCAAGAGAAAAGACCAGCAAGACCAAGTTGACGTACATAGTTACCTTTAGCAATCACAGAACGCGAATCATCAAAAGTAATTAATTTGCCAGTACTTGGGTTCCATACCCACGGTGCTTGTGCTTGATCATCATAACCATACTGGAAGCCATTAATGCCAGTATTATCCGCACCCAACATGTACGACTTAATGCCTTTGTAATCAATCACACCCGCTTCCCAGACACCTTGAGCAGTAGTGCCTGTCAGAGGACCACTACCTGTACCTGTCATTGGGTCAGTTGGATCGGACAAGGTATCCGGAGTCACACCGTCCCAGCCACGGCCATACATCGCCGCACCCAGCACAAGTTTGTTAGCTGGAACACCCTGTGCCAACAGTGCTTGAATACCATTGTCTGCCGTGTATGCCGGACCTTTGTATGCTTCACCATTCTCATCAACACCGCTACCATCACACTGGCCCGGGCGCATAAATGTGCCACAGTAAAGCGCCGTCTGATGTCCTGGAACATTGTTCCAACCACCATAGAAGTCATAGGTCATGGCAAAGATGTAATCCATGTATTGAATTGCATTGCCATAATCGACATCTTCAATCTTATCGTAGCCAACACCAATCGCAGACGTCAGTTCATAAGTGCGTCCAGTCTCCGCTTCGAGATCATCAAGCATAACGCGCAGTTCCTGCATCAAAGCGATATAAGCAGGACCATCATTAACTGGGTCACCTAAATCCGCAGCGGCACCGCCACCACCCGGGAATTCCCAGTCAATATCAACGCCATCATAGAACTTCCATGTCTTCAGGAATCGTTTTACAGAGGCGACAAAAGTGTCTCGATTGGCTTTGGTGGTAAAGTCGAAAAATGGGTCGGAAAGTGTCCAACCACCAATTGAAGGTATGATTTTAAGATCTGGATTACGCTGTTTAAGCGCCATTAACATACCGTAGTTGCCCTTGATTGGCGTACTGTACTCATGGCCTGCCTGAGTGAAGCTTTTCTGATAAGCAGCCCATGGGTCGTGAATGACAACTTCATAGTCAGACATTCCCTGACAAGCGGTAGTAAGCGCTTGGAAACTATTTCCGCCTACCGCTTTAAGTGACTCATTCGGGCCACAAATTGGGATAAATCCGTAAAGAATGTGAGTAAGGTTATCCGCTGGAATATTATCTACGGTGAAGTCTCGACCATAAATACCCCACTCTACAAAGTAAGTACCGACGACGGTATTAGGGTCGGTATTATAAGACTTATTATTGGCATCAATGTTCATCTGCAACGGAGCTAAATGAGCGCCATCAGTATCAGCAATAACGATCTCTGCGGGGTCACTGGTGCTACAGACTGTAGCGTCACATGCTTCAACGGTAAGCTGGTAACGACCAGCTTGGCTATAGGTGAAGCTAGCAACGGTTTGTGCGCCATTAATCGGACCAGTCGCGACTTGCTGACCATCAAAGTAGATCTTATACGTGTCACCGGTAACACTACTACTCCACTGGTTAAACTGAATAGCGATGTCGACCAGTTCGCTATATTGGACCATCTGGTCATAGCCAGAAGTGGTTTCCATTGCTAATTGAATTTTCGAAAACTGAAGATCATTCGAACCATTTTTATCCACTATCGGCACTGCAGGCGCCGCCACTGCTATGCCCGACATCGCCAATACGATACTCGCGGCACACAAAGTTATACGATTCATACCTATTTCTCTCATTCCTTGTTTGTCGACTCTAAAATTAGAGTTCAATCTGCTCCCCACAAAACAGAGAACATCCCGACAAGTATTTAAGAAACTTCCGTCATTTAGGTATGACGATAACTACGACTTTCGAGTGAAAGTCAGAAATTAACAATTTGTTATCAAGTTATTACATCTCAAAGAAGACATTGTCCCAAAAACCAACAGTTAGCATTAAGTATTATAGTGATAGATCTGTTAGATAATTTTCAGGCTATAAATCTATTTATCAATAACAAAGAGATACATAAAACTGCCGCACTCAAAGAGTACGGCAGTTATTTAGTAGCAAAATTTGCAAGAATTTACGGACTATTTCGACTTAAACCGCGCCGTGAAATGACGAAGAACAGGCGGTTCATATTCAAAAGTAAGCCCTTTTAGCTCATGTGCACGCTCTTTTAACTCGATAATCGCATCCGCAATGTAATCCATATGATCGTTGGTGTAGACGCGGCGCGGAATCGTCAAACGCATTAGCTCGAGCTCCGATGCTTTCTGTTCACCAGTAGCAGGATCACGACCTAACAATAATGAACCAATCTCGACAGCTCGAATTCCGGCTTCTAGATATAAAGCATTACACAGTACCTGAGCTGGAAACTCATCGGCTGGGATATGTGGAAGAATCTTCGCAGCGTCGACAAAGACTGCATGTCCACCCGTTGGGTACTGGATAGGGATACCTGCCTCTCTTAGTCGTTCACCCAAATAGGCGACTTGACTGATACGATAGTGAAGATAGTCCTCATCAGCACCTTCATACAGACCACGAGCTAAGGCCTCCATATCACGTCCCGCCATACCGCCATAAGTAACGAACCCTTCCATTGGAACACAGCGGGTACGCACGGCCTGAAACAACTCTTCATGATCTCGGATACAACACAGACCACCGATATTCACCATTGGATCTTTTTTCGCAGACATCGTCAGCATGTCGCCGTACTGGTACATTTCGCGAATGATTTCTAAAATCGACTTATCTTGATATCCCGCTTCTCGTTGCTTTATAAAATAGGCATTCTCACAGTAGCGTGCGGAATCGATCACCACTGGAATATCATTCTTTGCCGCAATCTCATAGACAGCACGCATGTTTGCCATCGAGACAGGTTGACCACCCGAGCTGTTGCACGTAACCGTAGTGATGATGGCACAGATGTTTTCAGCACCATATTCAGCAATAGTGGATTGGAGCTTGTCGAGATCAAAGTTACCTTTCCAATCATATGGCGTAGCGGTGTCAAAGGCATGTTTATCAACCACGTTGATTGCCTTGCCACCGTTCAACTCAATATGACCCGCCGTTGTATCAAAGTGATAATTAGAGATAAAAACCGGATCTTTACCGCCACGTACGGCTTTCATACGTTCGATCAGCGCCGGAAATAGAATCTGTTCAGCACCACGCCCTTGGTGGGCAGGAACGGTAAGCTTATAGCCAAAGAAATGTTCCACAGCGGCACAAAGATTGTAGTAGTTACGGCTACCAGCATACGATTCGTCCCCCATCATGAGACCGGCCCACTGATTATCACTCATGGCACCGGTTCCAGAGTCGGTTAACAGGTCGATATAGACGTCATCACTTCTAAGCAAAAATGGATTTAATCCCGCTTCGTTCAACGCTTTAACACGATCGTCATATGTCGTCATTTTGATCGGTTCAACCATTTTGATACGGAAAGGTTCTGGGATACGTTTCATTGTGAATTTCCTTTAGATAGATCTGTTCGATTCGCGATGTCATGTCGCGAATGAGTTTAGTTAAGATGTATTTAATTAGGCGCGAGCGCACCTGAGGGAATTAACGAAACGTTGACTCTTTATTGAGTAAAGATAGGGTGTAGTCAATGTTATACCATGACGACAACACTAGTCTGTTGTCTAACATATTTGTATATGCCACAGCATCATCCTCCTGATTCATTGAACACTTCATTGAGTATAGCGGAAACAAAACACCAGTTACCGTGAAACGTAGCTCAAATTTATCACTCGCAACGCGCACTCATATAAGTGACATTATGCTTTGATGAATTTTTCAAACTTCTCACATTTGTTTATTGAAATCATTGAGTGAGCTAGGCACTCTCTTAAACAATAAATGCCTGTTTACTAGGAAACAAAAATGAAAATTAGAACAACACTACTTGCCGCTGTAACGCTAGGTATCAGCGCTACTGCTGCTGCGGATGTCACAATCGCTATTCCAGACACCATTGATGTTTTGGTGGTTAACGACAGTAAACCCGATGTCTCTGGCAGTATTTTTTCAGCCACCAAGACCCTGACCCTACCCGATGGTGAAAACCAAATTTTGTTCAAGTACCAGCCCTATTTCGATCAAGGCAAAGACCGCATCATTCTAGAAAGCGATCCCATCATTGGTACCTTTACCGCAAGTGATACTCAGCTCGAGTTTGACTTACCTAAATATCGCAACGAGCACGACGGCGCGAAGCAAATTCGTAACCTTGAATGGGCATTGATCGATACCAGTGGGCAAGCGATCGAAATGAAGCAAGACAAACTGGTGAAAGATGGTATGCAGATTGGACGCAACCATCAAATTGAACTGGCGGATTACAACCGAAGAGGCGGAGTTGCGGCAGTTTCAACTACCGCAGTGGTTGCCGTCACTCTTCCAGCTAAACTGGATCAGAAAAACGTTCAAGTTGGAGACAATACCGCTGAAGAGATGCTCCATTTTTGGTACAGCAAGGCCGACGCGGAGACTCAAGCTCGCTTCAAAGCCTTTATCAACAAGCAGTAATTTCATCTGTGCCAGCGGCTATGCGACCGCTGGCTCATCGTAAGACTGCCCAATTGAGATTCGGTAACACTCTGCGGCGTTCGTGACCAAGCAGCCAAACACTTGCTTATCTAACTTTCCTTTATCAACTAAGTCACCAATAATGCTGATTGCATTCTCCAGCGGCAAACCTGCTCGATAGGGTCTCGACTGAGTGAGTGCTTGAAAAACGTCTGCAACCGCAACCAGTCGGCTAGGGCCATCTAAGCTTTCGGCTGTCAGTCCTAGAGGATAACCTGACCCATCAAGTCTCTCATGGTGGTTAGAGGCCCACAGAATCACTTTCGAGTTAGTAAACATACTTTGTAACGCATGCCTAGAGTCCGTAGCATGGCGCTTAATACACGCATACTCCTCATCAGTCAGTGCACTCGGTTTATGCAAGGTAGAGCTTGGCGTTTTAAGCTTGCCAATATCGTGAATCAGACCAGCGAGATAAAGCGTTCGACTAGTTTGGTTGGAATACCCCAGTTGTCGAGCCATAAACTCGGTCAGCTGGGCTACGTGTAACGAATGCTGATAGGTGAACGAACTCTTCGCATCAACAATCTGTGCATATAGCAATCACCTTTTAAGTCTGTTAGTTTAAACCTAAACAAATATGCAAATGAGACACTATGTTTAGCCAAAAAATTGATGACGATATTTCTATTGCCCTTGTCCAAGAGTCGTTCGCACCACAGTACACATCATTGATTCAAGAACAGATAGACTATCTGTCACAATGGTTGGCATGGCCTCAGCACTGCAATAGTGAGCAAGATTTTTGCCTATTTGTTCAACGAGCGTTGCACGAGTATGCAGATGGAAAATCTATGACTTGTGCGATTTTCTATCGGGGAGAACTGGTTGGAAACTGCAGTTTCAACAGCATCAATTACGATACGCTATGTGCTGAAGTTGGCTATTGGCTATCTCAGCACCATCAAGGCAAAGGAATCATGACTCGAGTCGTCACATTCCTGATTACATATGCGTTTGAGCAACTACAGCTAGAGAAAGTACAACTTTCTGCTGCAGTAGATAACCAAGCCAGTCGGCAGGTGGCTGAAAGGGTCGGAATGACGTTAGAAGGAATCCTGACTAATCAGGAGAAAATTGGATCACGTATTCTCGATCACGCCATCTATGGCATCAAGAACAGTCCAGCTCGCTAGGCTTGATAATGAGCACATTTTTACTCGTTATCTCATAGATTTATGGCGTTATGTGCTAGCATTGCACTCGCTATAAATCCTAGAGATGGACATCATGCCTACCATTGCAAAGTTACTGCTAATCATTGCCGCTCTTGGTGGCGGTTTCTTTGCCAGTGACCTAATTTCTTGGTTCCAATCGACTAAACAATCAATTTCTCTTGATCAATACTGTTTGCTAACAACCAACAGCTGCCAACATAACGAAGTGGCGATATATGTCAACAAAGATACCAGTCAGCCATTAGTCCCAACCCAAATCGATGTTACTTGGCCGCAATCCGACAGTGAATATCTTCTCTTGTCCCTGCAAGGGTATGAAATGGACATGGGAACCGTGGTCTTCAAGCTGGATAAAACCCCACAAGGTGGCTTTTCTGGTCAGATAATCCTGCCTGTTTGCACAACCGGGGCAATGACTTGGTATGGTACGGTCAGCGATAGCAAAGAATCAATAAAAACCTCAATAAGGATGGAACGATGAGTCGTAATTGGTCGTTAATTTTAGTCGTCGCATTTGTGCTCGGTTTTGGGCTAAAAAGCTACCTTGATCAACAACCTAAATCAGCGTCAGTAGAACAATCTGATTCGAAGGTGGTGTTATTTGGAGAAAATAATCAGACTGTTGACCTGTTCGACAGCCAGGATTCACGTATACGCGTTGTTTACTTTGGCTTCACTCGCTGTCCTGACGTTTGTCCAACTTCGCTTGCCATGTTAGCGGGGGCGTTAAACCAAGTCGATGACGAGGTGAAAAAACAGTTTCGGCCAATATTTATTTCCCTTGATCCGGAGCGTGATGCCGCCTCTGATTCTTACAAGTACGCACAATATTTCCACCCGATGATCGAGGGGGTATCTGCGCCACTTGAAGTAACGACACCGCTTGCCCATAAATATGGCGTTATTTTTCGCAAGACCGAGTTAGAAAACTCGCAGTTGAAATACACGCTCGATCACAGCTCTTATTTCTATTTCCTAAAACCAGATGGCACATTGATTACCAAAGTGCCACACACACTGACACCAGCTCCGCTGGTCGAAACCTTTAAAACTGTTATCTCAGAAGGATAGTTGAATGAAACTTAAAGCCCTCTTACTAGCAACATTGGTTCTAAGCCCACTGGCTCACGCTAAAATGGACATCATGGCACATCACGCTTATGCGCGCGCGACGCCACCAACAGCCGTTACGAGCGCCGTATTCGGTGAGTTTATGAACAGAGGTGAACAAGAGCGCTATATTGTCTCTGCTACAACCGAAGCGGCAGGCAAGGTTGAACTTCACGATGTGATTAAAGAGGGTGAAGTCATGAAAATGCGTCAGATTGACCGCATTACCATCCCTGCGAAAGGAAAAGTTGAGTTAAAACCGGGTAGCTTGCACATCATGTTATTCGATCTCAAACAGCCACTAGCGGAAAATCAAGAAATCGACGTCCAACTCACGTTCGCGAATGGTGAACAATACACGCTCACCGCACCAGTGAAAAAAGTCATGAGCGGAATGCAACACAAGCACTAAAAATAGTGACGAGCAGAGGTGGGCATTCGCCCTCCTCTTTTGCTAGAATTGCACAAAACTGAAACAGTTCCATAGGAGGATACGATGATTGTACTAACAACCCACCCGGCAGGAACGGCGAAGCTTGGTTAATTAAAACTCCCCTTCCCTTCTCATTGCCCGGTGTATATCAAACCGGGGTCTTAGACCCTAGCAAATCTAATTAATAGATACAGATTTTCTGTAAGCTTGGGGCATATATGAATACCAAAGCACAACCAGCAATGTCATTAACGACACTTGGCTGGAACAATCTTTTTCAGCAACAGTTAACACTTGAAGATATCGAACACCAACGAATCGCCGCTCGAGTCATTGAGCACCATCGAAGCGGATATAAGTTGCTGTGTGAGTCAGGCGAAATCAACTTAGAAATTCACAAGTCTCTACCTTCCATGACGGTAGGTGACTGGGTTTTGCTCGATGTTGACTCGCGATTCGTCCGTCTGTTAGAGCGTCAGTCGCTCTTTCAACGCAAAGCGGCCGGCAGTAAAGTTTCTGAGCAACTCATTGCCGCAAATGTGACGTCGCTGTTTATTGTGTGCTCATTGAATGATGACTTCAACCTCAGCCGGATCGAACGATACTTAGCTATCGCACATGAAGCAGAGGTAGAGCCTGTTATCGTCTTGACGAAAGCAGACCTAACCGAGCAACTCGATGAGAAAAAAACACAAGTTCAAAAGCTAGACCCTCTGCTAATGGTAGAGGCAGTCAATGCATTGGACTATCAACAGTGTCAACGTCTTCTTGCTTGGTGTAACAGCGGTAAAACCGTCGCGTTTATGGGCTCTTCAGGGGTCGGCAAGTCTACCTTAGTCAACAGTTTGTTGCAGCAACAGGCGCAACAAACGGGTGGAATCAGGGAGAGTGATAGTAAAGGGCGCCATACGACAACGAGCCGTTCTTTGCATTTCATGCCAAGCGGCGCAGTGCTCATTGATACTCCTGGAATGCGCGAACTCCAGTTGGTTGACTGTGCCGATGGCGTTGCAGAAACCTTCTCTGACGTAGAATCTCTTGCTGCACAATGCCGCTTCTCAGACTGCCAACACCAAGACGAACCGGGTTGCTGTATTCGTCAAGCGATTGAATCGGGTCATCTCGAGCAAAGAAGGCTGAATAACTACCTTAAACTTATCCGTGAGCAACAGCACAACAGTGCAACTATTGCGCAAAAACGGGCCACATATAAACAACAGACTAAATATTACGAGAGAGTGCAAAATGCTCACCGTAACCAGAAACACGTGAGCGACTACTAAAACATAAAGGGGGCACTCGCCCCCTTTTGTTATTTACCAATTTAATACACATTTAAAACATATAATTCACATAAAATGAATTATCTTAATTTTTCATGCTACTTTTCAATTAATCCTAGACACATTATTTCAAGTCGCTAGTATTAACGACTCAGTTAGCAATAACTGAGATGACTATAAATTCATAAATCTATTCATTGCAGGGATAACTATGCAACACAACTCACTCATTGCGCGCTTTGCACGTGGCAATCTGGTACTGCAGATCCTAGCTGGCATCGTTCTTGGTGTTGGTCTGGCAACTGTATCTCCAGAGCACGCGAAAAGTGTCGGTTTACTCGGAAGCCTGTTTGTCGGTGCACTTAAAGCGGTTGCACCAATTCTTGTGTTTATTTTGGTCGCGGCTTCGATCGCTAATCAAAAGAAAAACCAACATACCTACATGCGTCCAATCGTGGTTCTTTACCTTTTCGGCACATTTACAGCAGCGTTAACCGCTGTTGCATTGAGTTTCCTCTTTCCAACCACATTGACGCTAGTATCAGGTGCAGAAGGGGCTACACCGCCTCAAGGCATTGCTGAAGTACTTAACACTCTTCTATTCAAGCTAGTCGATAACCCAGTTAACGCGCTAATGAGCGCGAACTACATCGGTATCCTTGCATGGGCAGTGGGTCTTGGTTTGGCGCTTCATCACGCATCTGGCACCACTAAAGCAGTATTTGAAGACCTTAGCCACGGCGTTTCACAGATCGTTCGCTTTATTATCCGTTTAGCACCATTTGGTATCTTCGGCCTTGTCGCTTCCACACTGGCGACAACCGGTTTCGAAGCTTTGGCTGGCTACGCTCAACTACTCGCGGTTCTTTTAAGCTCTATGGCGATCATTGCGCTGATTGTTAACCCACTCATCGTGCTGGTTAAGACTGGAGAGAATCCATACCCACTTGTTCTGCAATGTATTCGCGAAAGTGGTGTTACGGCATTCTTTACTCGCTCAAGTGCAGCAAACATTCCTGTCAACATGGCACTATGTGAAAAGCTTAAGCTTGATGAAGATACTTACTCAGTTTCTATTCCTCTTGGCGCTACCATCAACATGGCGGGTGCCGCGATTACTATCACAACGCTAACACTAGCAGCAGTTCATACCTTAGGCATTGAAGTGGATCTTATGACCGCATTGCTATTGAGTGTTGTTGCGGCAATTTCAGCATGTGGCGCATCAGGCGTAGCAGGTGGTTCTTTGCTATTGATCCCGCTAGCTTGTGGTTTGTTTGGTATTCCAAACGAGATTGCTATGCAGGTTGTCGCGGTTGGCTTCATCATTGGTGTGGTTCAGGATTCGGCGGAAACGGCTCTAAACAGCTCAACTGACGTCGTCTTTACCGCTGCGGTATGTAAATCAAAGCAGAAACAAGAACTTAAATAAGTTCAGCGTTGACCCAAACCAGTAAATTACCACCTTCTAAAGAAGGTGGCTTTGTGTGAGCCCCCTAAAAGGGGGCCTTTGTTTAGTCCAGCGCTAATTGTTGCTGTTCCACGCGCTCTTTCTTCTCCTGATGTCTTACATAACGTCGAATGATTTCTTCATTAATTCC
>NZ_JATABH010000046.1:0-28765 GCF_036533775.1 Vibrio sp. M260112
AGCGCATTACTCACTTGCAAGAGGAGGCGATACACCATGTCTTGCCCATTAAACGAGAAGAGCGGATATATCCGAGAGCAATAAAACCAAAGGCAAAGAAATACCCCAATAAAAAGAAAGCCAGTCAGCTTAACTGACTGGCATTAGGCTAAAGCCCTCTTTTTCTATTTCAGTAAACGCTCTGATTATAGAACGTGTACAGAAGCTGTGTTAGTTGTGCCTGATGCAACTAGAGCACCAGAAACCATCACAACGATATCACCTTTGTTACCTAGGCCTGATTCTAGAGCAAGTTCTTTACCCGCTACGTAGAATGCGTCAGTGCTGTCGATTGAATCAACAACAACTGGAGTAACACCTTTAGTTAGAACTAGCTGAGCAGCTGTCTTAGTGTTAGTTGTTAGAGCTAGGATGTTTGCAGTTGGGAAGTACTTACGTACTGAACGTGCAGACTTACCACCTTCAGTTGCAACAACGATTAGTGGTGCAGCTAGTTTTTCAGCTGTATCTACAGCACCTTTACATACCGCTTCAGTGATACGTAGACGTGGGCTGTCTAGACGAGAACCTAGCTCAGCTTTTAGAGCTGAATCAGTGCGGTTCGCGATTTGAGCCATGATAGTTACCGCTTCAACTGGGTACTTACCTTTCGCTGTTTCACCAGAAAGCATTACTGCATCTGTGCCGTCCATAACTGCGTTAGCTACGTCGCCAGCTTCTGCACGAGTAGGGCGTGGGTTGTTGATCATTGAATCAAGCATTTGAGTCGCAGTGATAACCATCTTACGAGCACGGTTACACTTCTCGATCATCATCTTCTGAGCGAAGATTACTTCTTCAGCTGGGATTTCAACACCTAGGTCACCACGAGCAACCATGATACCGTCAGAAAGCTCTAGGATCTCGTCGAAGTTATCAACACCCTCTTGGTTTTCGATCTTAGAGATGATGTGGATGTTTTCACCGCCATTTGCAGCGAGTACTTCACGGATCTCTTGAACGTCAGACGCTTTACGGATGAATGATGCAGCAACGAAATCAACGCCTTGCTCACAACCGAATTTCAGGTCGTTTTTATCTTTTTCAGATAGAGCTGGTAGGTTTACAGATACGCCTGGAAGGTTAACACCTTTGTTTTCACCTAGTGCACCGTTGTTAAGAACTTTACACTTAACTTCAGTGTCAGTCGTTGCAACAACTTCCATTTCGATTAGACCGTCGTCTACTAGGATAGTGTTGCCAACATTTAGGTCAGCTGCAAAACCAGCGTAAGTTACTGCTACTTTGTCTTTGTTACCAACAACTGAAATGTCAGTTGTGAAAGTGAACTCTTGACCAGCTACTAGATCAACGTCGTCGCCGTTTTCTAGTTTGATAGTACGGATTTCAGGACCTTTAGTGTCTAGAAGGATAGCAAGTGGTTTGCCAGTCTCTTCCATTACTTTACGGAAGTTCGCGATACGAGTGCCGTGCTCTTCGTAGTCACCGTGAGAGAAGTTAAGACGCATAACGTTCATGCCTGCATTTACTAGTTCAGTTAGCTTCTCTACAGATTCAGTTTTAGGGCCAATCGTACATACGATTTTGGTCTTTTTCATGGAAGATTCTCTCCGGTCGATAGATTTACAATTTAAAAGTCGGTTATTGGTCTGAAGCAACTACAGGTGTTGAGGCATTTTGTGCCTGCCAACTTATTAACACGGTAGTGGTTTATGTCGGCTCCATAACTGAAAGTCTTTCACCAAGTTTAGTCATTTTATGACCAACTGGTTGGGATTTTAGGCCGCATTTCTGTGACAACACTAGGATATATTAGTTAGGTTGCAAAAAAATAGCGGTCATTTCTGTAATTTATTTTCTTTTCGGGTGCGAATTCTACCACCGAATCATTTCAATATCACTGGTTAAGAATTGTCTTAGGACAAGGTTTTTGCGCTATTTATTAATTTTTTGGATCAAAATAAATGGACTTAAATCTTTCGACTTGACTATAATTGCTTTCACTTCGAAACTTAGAGGCAAAGATTAAATGTCGAAACGAAACACGCAGCTAAGAAGGCATGCGATTTCTAACCTTGTAAATGAAAAAGGAGAAGTCAGTGTCGAAGCTCTATCCATTCAGTTTGAAACATCTGAGGTAACGATCAGAAAGGATCTGGCTTCTTTGGAAAAGAATGGGCAGCTACTTCGTCGCTATGGTGGTGCGATAGCATTACCGAAAGAAGTCGTTAGCGATGAAATGAGTGAAAATGTTTCGGTTCGAAAGAATGAGTTGGCTCAAGCCGCCGCAAAGTTGATTCGAGAGCATAACCGTATTGTCATCGATAGTGGTAGCACTACAGGGGCGTTAATCAAGCAGCTTGATGGGATGAGAGGGCTGATCGTGATGACCAACTCACTCAATGTTGCGAATGCACTTAATGAACTTGAAAGTGAGCCGACTTTGCTAATGACGGGGGGCACTTGGGATGCACATTCAGAGTCGTTTCAGGGGCAGGTGGCAGAATCTGTTCTACGATCATATGACTTTGACCAATTGTTTATTGGAGCGGATGGTGTCGATCTCGAGCGAGGTACAACTACGTTCAATGAGTTGGTTGGCCTGAGTAAAGTTATGGCTGAAGTCTCGCGGGAAGTCATTGTTATGGTGGAATCAGAAAAGATTGGTCGCAAGATCCCTAACCTAGAACTGGCTTGGGATGTGATTGACATATTGATTACAAACAAAGACTTAACCCCAGAGTTTAAAGAAAAAATTGAATTTCATGGCGTGAAAGTGGTTTGCGCCTAACCAAAATACCAAATTTATAAAACTTAACTCTCCGAATATGGCCTTTGCTTGCTGCCAATCGGAACAAACACAAGGGAGTTGAACTATGTGTGGAATCGTCGGTGCGGTAGCACAGCGAGATGTTGCAGAAATCTTAGTCGAAGGCTTACGTCGCTTAGAGTACCGTGGCTACGATTCAGCGGGGGTTGCGATTGTTGATAGCCATTCTAATCTGACTCGTCTGCGCCGTTTAGGTAAAGTGCAAGAACTTGCTGATGCTGTAGATGCGGCGCAAGTTATTGGTGGTACAGGGATTGCCCATACACGTTGGGCAACTCATGGCGAGCCTTCAGAGATCAATGCACACCCTCATATGTCAGGTGATATTGCCGTTGTGCACAATGGTATTATTGAAAACCATGAAGAGTTACGTGAATTATTGAAATCACGTGGTTACGTATTTGAGTCTCAAACAGATACAGAAGTTATTGCTCATCTAGTCGAATGGGAGCTACGTACCTCGCAATCGTTACTCGAAGCGTTTCAAAAAACGGCTCAGCAGCTGCATGGTGCATACGGTACCGTGGCTTTGGATCGTAAAGATCCTTCTCGTATTGTGGTTGCGCGTTCAGGTAGCCCAATCGTCATTGGTTTTGGTGTAGGCGAAAATTTCCTAGCTTCAGACCAACTGGCACTGCTTAACGTAACTCGTCGCTTTATGTACCTTGAGGAAGGTGATGTAGCTGAAATTACCCGCCGTGAGGTGACGGTGTTTGATGAGAGTGGTGAACGTGTTGAGCGTGAAATCATTGAGTCCAATGCAGAGCATGATGCTGGTGATAAAGGTCAGTATCGTCACTTTATGCAAAAAGAGATCTACGAACAGCCGACCGCTTTAATCAACACCATGGAAGGACGTATCACTTCAGATTCGGTCGTAACGGAATCTATTGGGGTCAATGCGGCAGAGATCTTAAGCAAAGTCGAGCATATCCAAATTGTAGCCTGTGGTACGTCATACAATGCTGGTATGACTGCTCGTTACTGGTTTGAAGATATTGCTGGCCTAAGCTGCGATGTAGAAATTGCATCAGAGTTCCGTTACCGTAAGTTTGTCACTCGTCCAAACAGCTTGCTGATTACCTTGTCTCAATCTGGTGAAACGGCGGATACCCTTGCTGCTCTTCGCCTAGCAAAAGAGAAAGGTTACATGGCGGCAATGACCATTTGTAACGTAGCGGGTTCATCGCTAGTACGTGAATCAGATTTTGCGTTTATGACTCGCGCAGGGGTAGAAATTGGCGTCGCTTCAACGAAAGCGTTCACTACTCAGCTATCTGCGTTACTTATGCTAGTCACTGCTTTGGGCAAGCAACAAGGCCGTATCACTAAAGAAAAAGAGAAAGAGATCGTAGAAGCATTGCATGCGTTACCAAAACAAATCAACGCAGCGCTTTCCTTTGAAAAAGACATTGAGGAATTGGCGACCGACTTCGCTGACAAGCACCATACTCTGTTCCTTGGTCGAGGTGAGTTCTACCCAATTGCGATGGAAGCTTCTCTTAAACTTAAAGAGATCTCTTACATTCATGCTGAAGCTTATGCGGCAGGTGAATTGAAACATGGTCCTTTGGCATTGATTGATGCTGATATGCCAGTTGTTGTGGTTGCACCAAGCAATGATCTACTTGAGAAACTAAAGTCGAACGTAGAAGAAGTCCGAGCTCGTGGTGGTCTACTGTATGTATTTGCTGACGCAGACGCAGGTTTTGAAGCGGATGAGACAATGAAGATCATCACTATGCCTCACGTTAGTGACATTACCGCACCAATCTACTACACCATCCCGATGCAGTTGCTGTCATACTACGTGGCTCTGATTAAAGGTACTGATGTTGACCAACCCCGTAACCTAGCCAAAGCGGTAACGGTGGAATAACGGTTTTTCGAACCGCAGAAATGGTTCCATTAATGGTAGCGTTCTTGCCGGAACGCTACCATTTTTTATTTTCTACGCTCAGAATCTATCGAGTTTTTGCTATCTGACCCAAGGTTAAACTTGAAAGGTGTGGGCGTTTTTCGATTTGCAATGACTCTGCGGCAAAGTTTTGGCTGCGTGAGCGAGCGTTACTATCATTGGTCAAAGATTTCTGCCAGTATCAAATGATCTATTTTAGCGCTGGTTATCTAGCAAAACGAATTATTAGGCGGAGATCTTGCCGAGTCTGCGCTTGCTGGGCACAAAGTGGCTGGTACTGTTATTCAACATCGTGGTGCGATTATTCCAAGCCAAGCGATGCCAATTATTTAAGGAACCTGAAATGAAAGATCTTAACCAACAACTTGCAGAAATTAAAGTTGTCCCTGTCATCGCAATCAAAGATGCTGGCAAAGCGGTTAAACTGGCACAGGTACTCATTGAGAATGGTCTTCCGTGTGCAGAAGTTACTTTCCGTACAGAAGATGCGGCATTGGCGATCAAAAACATGCGCGAAGCTTATCCAGAGATGCTAATTGGTGCGGGAACCGTGTTAACAAGTGCGCAAGTCGATGAAGCGATTGATGCGGGTGCCGACTTTATTGTTAGCCCAGGTTTCAACCCAACGACGGTAAGATACTGTCAACAGCGCAAGTTAATGATTGTCCCTGGCGTTAACAACCCAAGCTTGGTTGAACAGGCGATGGAAATG
Organism: Vibrio sp. M260112; assembly: GCF_036533775.1. Lineage (NCBI taxonomy): Bacteria > Pseudomonadati > Pseudomonadota > Gammaproteobacteria > Vibrionales > Vibrionaceae > Vibrio > Vibrio sp. M260112. Next base: position 5,461 of record NZ_JATABH010000046.1, read on the forward strand.
GGTTTACGCACCCTGAAGTTTTTCCCTGCGGAGCCTTCAGGAGGTGTCGCTATGCTTAAAGCGTTATCTGCTGTCTACCCAGTGAAATTTATGCCTACAGGTGGTGTTAGTCCAAGTAATGTAAAAGACTACCTAGCGATATCGTCTGTTTTAGCTTGTGGCGGTACTTGGATGGTTCCTGGTGAGCTTATTGATAACGAGCAGTGGGATGATTTGGCGAAACTGGTACGTGAGGTGGCAGGTATTATTGCTTAGCACTCATCGATTAACTTTCATTTAACGCCTGCGATGACGCAGGCGTTTTTGTATCTAACGTTGCTGTTTATTACAAATCACTATTTTACGAGCTTACAAATCGATAGGAGACCGCTTTCGATGGCATGATCTGAGATAGGAAAAGCCTAATGGGCGTTAGAATGGGCTCTCTTTACCGAGTTCATTGCAGATTGCAACAATCGCCAAAGAAAGCCCTGATTTAATAATCTGTTGCTGGCGTTGAAGCTGAAGCTGGTAAAACTCTAAATCGATATCGCCATCTGGCTCTGAAACCTCTAATTGAACCATTCCCATAGTTTGAACCAAATTGAGTTTTTTTATCGGCGCCAGGATGGTTGGATCAGTAAAATCGTAGTCGGTGGCATCGCTATTGAGCGTATTTTTGATTTTGATAATGTCTTCAATGTCGTGGTAGACGTTATCGGGAAGTACACCTAGACCATAGAGTAGTTTTAAACGTACCGACAGATTACCTAGTGGGCCGGAATCATGCAGTAAGGGACCAACAACAGATTGCACCGCAAAGTTATCTTTTTGGAAGATTCTCTGTATTAGCGCGTCAATTGACTCGTCAAATACATCTACGGCAGCAATGAAAAAGCCACGCACCGAAGGGGCGCTATTGAGTCGCTCTATTATTTCAGTTTCACTAATTTTCTCTGCCATATACTGAACTAATTACTTTGTTGTAAAGGGGAGGTTTAACTCCCCCTAGTTTATTGTCGTTATAGTGTCTCGAAGATCGCTTTGATCTTGGTGACTTCTTTACTGTGTTCTTTTAAGCCAGTGTAGAGAGCCAGCGTTTTACTAACGCCTAACTCTTTTAGGCTCTTTTGCAACTCAACGGCCTGTGGATCATCGCTGTTATGGTACTTAAGTGCAGCTGCAATTCCTTTTAAAAGCGTTTTATTTTCAGTGCCATACTCGATTGTACCCAGTAATGGCTTCACTAATCTATCGTTTGCCCCTAATTTACGAAGAGGTTGTCTTCCAACGCGATCCACTTCATCGACTAAATAAGGGTTAGCAAAGCGGCTGAGGATCTTGTCTATGTATGCGTTGTGCATGTCTGGGGCAAAACCATAACGACGAATGAGGACTTCACCACTCTCACGCATTGCTTGTTTAACATCGGCGTAAATTTCGGGATCTTCTATCGCTTCACGGATTGTGCGATGACCTTTAAGGCAGCCTAAGTACGCGGTGACGCAATGACCTGTATTGAGCGTGAATAATTTTCGTTCTACAAACGCCATTAGGTTATCGGTTTTCTCCATACCTGAAATATCAGGAATTTCTCCTTTGAACTGCTGCTCATCGACGATCCATTCACTGAAACTTTCCACCGTCACTTCGAGTGGGTCGTCATTCGCAGCTTCCGCTGGTGGGACAATGCGATCGACAGCCGAGTCTACAAATCCGACTAGCTCATCAGCCTTCGAATGAAGCGATGCATCGAGATGCTTGTATACCTGGCCTTTTAAGTGAGTCGTACCTCGGATCATGTTTTCACATGCGATGATGTTGAGTGGCTTGTTGTTATTAACGGCAAAACGTCTAGTAATACCTGCCGCAATGGTTTTGGCAATGATGTCTAGTACATTTGGTCCAACCGCCGTTGTCACCAAGTCGGTTTTAACAATACGATCAATCACCTCTTCACTCGCCGAGTTCACTGCGGTGACATGAGTCACTGTGTCAATTTTGCACTCTGTACCAACAACTTTGACTTTATATTCTTGCTTATGACTAAGTTGATCTACCAAAGGGACGTCAACGTCAGCAAAAGTGACTTCTACGTCTGCATCTGCCAGCAATTTACCAATGAAGCCACGACCAATGTTACCTGCACCAAAATGGACTGCGTTTTTCATAATACTTACCTACCAAAATCTAAAATTAGACGAAATCGAATCTAGGTTGAGGTCAACCGCATAGGGGGTGACAGCTGACCTCAGTTTGCTCAGGAGCAAAATATAAGAAGCAATTAGGCTGCTTGTTGACCGCCAAGGATGGTGAGAATTTCTTCTATGTCCTTAGTGCTTGTCAGTTTTTCAATTGCTTCAGGCTCATCAAGCGCGTTTGTGATGGTGGTAATGACTTGAATGTGTTCGTCGTTTTTGGCTGCAATGCCGATAACAAGTTTTGCGATATCTTCGTCGTCTTCTGTAAATTGGATACCTGCGGGGTATTGGCAGATAACGATGCCTGTTTTCTTCACGCGGTCTTTTGCTTCAACCGTACCGTGTGGTACTGCAATTGACTCACCAAGATAAGTGGGTGCAAGCGCTTCACGCTCAAACATCGCGTCAACGTATTCGGGTTCTGCGTAACCCAGTTCCACGAGTTTGTTTCCCGCAAAACGAATTGCTTCCTCTTTGCTGTTCGCTTGTAAACCTAAATGAATGTTTTTACGTTCAATCTGGAATACTGATGGCTGCTGTGGTTCATAGTTATCATCGTTAGCAGCAAGTACAGAGACTTTGGTAAGTTTGTCATCGTTCGCTGCCGATTGTTTCTGTGCTGCAAGCAGCTTCATGACTAGCTGGTTGTACATTTCGCTGTCTAGAAAGTTAGTCAATGAAATGTGTTGTGCATTTGGTGCGTGTTTACGAGCTCGATCGGTCAAATCTTTGTGAGTAATCACAATATTGGCACTCTCTGTTAAGCTGTTGATAGCAAGATTGGTAACGCTGATGTTGAGACCCGCGGATTGAACTTTTTTACGCAACATACTTGCCCCCATCGCGCTGGAGCCCATACCTGCGTCACATGCCACTACGATGCTTTTTACATCGGCAAGTTCTGTATTGCCTTTGCTTTGGCTGTGTGCTGCTCCATTTGATTTAGATGCCGCTTTCATATCTTTCATCTGTGATGTTGCTTTTTCTAGCGCTGCCTCATCACCATCTTCCTCTGTTGACGTTTGTGTCTTCATTAGCACGGCTGCCACAGCAAATGATACGCCGGTTGCTGCGGCAATTGAGGCCAGTACGCCAACGATGGAAGCTTTTTGTGTCATCAGTAAAATCGCGAAGATAGAGCCAGGAGAAGCCGGAGACACAATTCCTGCATTGAACATCACAAGAACGAAGACACCTGTCATACCACCTGCAATTGCTGCAAGAATTAAGCGTGGATTCATTAGAATGTACGGGAAGTAGATCTCATGAATACCGCCAAAGAAATGGATAATCGAAGCACCACTGGCTGTTTGTCGTGCGGTTCCTTTACCAAACACCATGTACGCAAGCAGAATACCTAAACCAGGACCTGGGTTAGCTTCGATCAGGAAGAAAATAGATTGTCCTGCTTCTGAGGCTTGCTGGATCCCCAGTGGTGAGAAGATACCGTGGTTAATGGCGTTGTTAAGGAATAGGATCTTCGCGGGTTCAACAAAAATGGAGGTCAAAGGTAGAAGGTGTGCTGACACCAAGAAGTTTACGCCAGCCGCTAGGCCTCCGGATAGAACTTTGACAAACGGACCGATAAATAGATAAGCAAGAATGGCGCAAATCATGCCGATGATGCCCGCTGAGAAGTTGTTTACCAACATCTCAAAACCACTTTTCACTTTACCGTCAATGTAGTTGTCGAATTTTTTGATTGCCCAGCCACCGAGTGGACCAACCATCATAGCGCCCATGAACATTGGGATGTCTGTGCCGACAATCACACCCATAGTGGTGATTGCGCCGACAACAGCTCCTCGTTCTCCACCAATTAACTTACCGCCGGTATAGCCGATCAGTAATGGCAGGAGATAGGTAATCATAGGCCCAACCATGGATGCTAGTGTCTCATTTGGCAGCCAGCCTGTTGGGATAAATAGTGCGGTAATAAAGCCCCACGCGATAAACGCGCCAATGTTAGGCATTACCATATTAGACAGAAAACGACCAAAATTTTGTATCTTGATCTTCGCATCTGGTGATATCATAGGAGTTCCCCGTTTGATGTTCTGATGAATATTGTAGTAGTACGGTTCGCCAAAACCGCTTGATTGCTTAGTACCTAATCAATTTACCACACAACTTTCTTTTAGAACTGACAACGGGTTTTTTGTGATATCCCTCTCTAAATTCGCCTATATCAAACCTTTTTTTAGTGACCAATTACCCTTTCTGACAATGTAATTTTGCTACAAATTCAAAGATACAAAATTGTCAATAATATTTTAATGTTTTACGTCTCAATAATGAAATATCATGGCTGTGATTGAGTGTGATTTAGATCTCTTAATGATTATGATTTTTTCGGGATTTGTTACTTAATGTGATGCTCATATCAATTGGCGTCTGTGTAAAATTTAATCAAATGGTGATCTGCATCTAATTTTGTTGTTTTTGTAGCAAAGTAACAATTAACAAAAGCCTGAGTGTCGATATGAACTGGACTTGGTCTGTTATGAAAAGAGGGGCAGAGTAAGTCTCTGCCCGCTAGGATTATTGAGTGCTATCTAGATAGGCTTTTGATGAGATATCTGTCCACGCACGCACTTTAGCTAAGTATTGCTTTTGAGATTCGATAATTTCTTTAGCTAACACATCTTTTTCGGCTTGCTCTGCGAGTAGTTCAGATGTAGCAGCTTGCATTGCATGAAGTACTTCAGGTGGGAAATCCCTCACTTTTATATCAGGATACTCTGCACTCATAGTTGCCCAGCTATTTGCGTTCGCATCTACCGCTTGGGTATACATATCAAACGCACTGACACGAAATGCCGTTTCGAGAATGGTTTGCAGATCTTTAGGAAGCTTGTCCCAAGTCTTCTTGTTGACTAGGAATTGTGTTTCGGATCCTGGTTCATGCCACGCGGTGTAATAGTAGGGAGCAATTTTTTGAAATCCCATACGTAGATCAAACGCGGGCCCTACCCATTCAAGTGCATCGATGGTTCCGCGTTCAAGTGATGTATAAAGTTCCCCCGGAGCAATGTTTGTTGGCGCAGCGCCAACTTTTGCCATGACTTCGCCGGCAAAGCCCGGAATACGAATCTTAAGCCCTTGTAAATCTTCTACCGAATTAATCTCTTTTTTAAACCAACCGCCCATTTGAATGTCGGAGTTGCCACCTGGAAACGACAATAGGTTATGTGGTGCATAGACTTTTTCCATTAACTCCATACCGCCACCACGGTAAAACCAAGCATACTGCTCGGTTGAAATCATACCGAAAGGCATCGAAGAAAAGTAAAGTGTATTGGGCACTTTTCCTTTCCAGTAATAAGAGCTCGAGTGACCTAAGTCGTATTGGCCTGATTTTACTAAGTCAAAAATGCCAAGTGGTGCTTTATGTTTGTTTGCAGAGTCGATACGAATTTGTAGTCTGCCATTAGACATTTCATCTGCCAGCCTCGCCATGTTTTTTGTGGCATCGCCTAATATAGGAGTATTGGGCCCCCATGTTTCGGCGAGCGTGAGTCGGTAGACTTTCTCTGCGGCGAGACTTGAAAATGACCCTAGAGCTAATGAACTCGTCAGCACTCCAGCGAGCACTGTACGAAGTGTTATTTTAATTGGCAGCATAACGATACGACTTCCTTGTTGTTTTGTGTGTCTAGAGCTAGCTTTTCTTCTGTTGATTTTTTCGTCAATCTAATTTTTGTTCGTCGGATTGCACTTGGATTGGAGTGTATGACTACATGAAAGATAATTATTAGAATGTAGTGGTGGAGTTAGGGGTTTATATGCACCTAAATGATAGGAAGCGAGGGGTTATTTAGAGAATAATTCCGCTGACAAAAGTGCTGCATGTGTCACGCAGCACTGAGTCGTTAGATAACTATTCTGAGGTTTGATGATAACTGAGATAGTGTTGAGCTTGTTCAAGCCCCATATATCGCGCCAATGTCTTACTATCAACTTGTCTGAGATCGACAACGATTAAGCCATCCAAGGCATTGTTGAAGTCAGGATCAACGTTGAAAGAGATAAGTTTGCCGTTTAAGGCGAGGTATTGGCGCAATAAAACGGGTATTCCCTTTCCTTGATCAATACGAGCAACGACTCGAGCCAAGAGTTGAAGATCCCTCAGCGCAGTTAGCATGCTGGTATTCCAACTGTTGTCTGATTTAGGGAGTGGGTTCGATGGAGAGACATGCTCTGCCTTTGCTGCATCACAATAGTGTAATGTCATACACTCGGCGAGCAACTGTCTGGTCTGCTCACTGTAATCGTTGCTGATACTGACTGGGCCGAACAGATGCGTGTATTCAGGATGGTGAGAGACGAACGTCGCGATACCTTTCCATAGTAGCAATAGAGCGGTCATACTTTTTTGATACGGTAGATCAATCACGGATCTTCCCATCTCAATGGATTTCCCCATACTGGCTATAAATGGCATGTCGTAATGAAACAATGTACGGGAATAAAGACCTTCAGTCCCTATGGCACTTAGAATTTCGTCGACTAAACCAAGTCGATAAGCACCGACCAAGCATTGGTTTTCTCTGTCCCAAACAAATAGATGACGGTAATAGTGATCAAACTGATCAAGATCCAACGCTAGCCCTGTACCTTCACCCGCTCTTCTAAAGTTAGTTTCTCTGAGTCTGCCTATTTCATGCAGTAGCGAAGGGATATTCTCTGAGAAGGTGCAGTACACATCGAATTCACCACTTGAAAGTAGCCGATGATCACTGGGCAGATTATCGAGATCTTCAAGTAGATCTTTTAGCGGCAAAGGCTGAGCGACGGGAAACTCGTTTTGCGATGACGATGAATCGATAGACTTAGATTGGACTAAGTGCTGAAGCAGGTATGTATTGAGACGCAAATAGTTGGTCATTTGCACATCGGTTAATCCTTTTACTTCGCGGTATTGAATCGCAGAACCGATAGCGATCTTTATAGTCTGTGTTGACTTGTTAAGCAGTTCCCTGCCCAGCATTAAGGTGCGAAGTAGGGGATGTACCTTCCCCGCCAAATAGAAGCGTTTTGAATTCTGTCCATTGATAAAAACTGGCACTGTGGTAGCGCCTGATTTGCGGATTAAACTGCTGACAGAGCGGCTCCACTCTTTGTCTTCTAAGCGCTGCGCTTTACTATCGACGAGTTGAGACACTTCACCGGCGGGAAACAGCAGGATTAGCCCATTATTCGCAAGATGCTGATGGGCTTGACGAAGTGCTTTTAAGTTCGCTTTCTGAGCGCTATGACCCGCAAACACATCGACACCAATAAAGAGCTCATCGAGCTCAGGAACCGTTTTTAGATATTGATTGGCGAGAATTTTTACATCTTGACGAATGGTGAGCAGCAGCTCAGCAAGTATCACCCCTTCTACGCATCCAAGGGGGTGGTTTGCAACGATCACCGTCGCGCCAGAAGCTGGAATCCCTCCTTTAGTGCCATGGCTGACATCATAATCAATACCAAGCACTTCGAGAGTGAACCTGATAAATGCTTGGGTATCACAACCTGCGGGGCGTTGGGCATAAAACCGTTCGAGTTTACTTAGTCCTGTTGCCCATTCAGCGATGGACTCGGCGAAGCGAAATGGCGTTTTTTTTGGTAGACGAAATGGGCTAGAGGTTTGCATTTTATTCTCTCTACGGCTGTATTCGTTGTGAGAATAGATAAGCGAAGTTTCAATAAGGCTGCATTTCAATGAGGAATTGGTGACAAAGCGATGACGCTCTTGTTACGTGATTTTATGTCTAGAAAAGATGAAAAACCAACTTAACATTTCAGATTTAAAATGGCTGGATCGCAAATCATTTGTTTTAGTTATGACTATATAAGGAATACTGCTAGTTTTATTAAGCGGGTAAGGTGTTGCTAAAAGCTTGGTCAAAACAAGTTATGTGCAGTACCAAGTCAAGTTTACCTTCGTTTATGCTGCTCTGGGATACACTCTTGTCACCAAGAGAAAACGGGAACCGTAAGGTTCCCGTTGTTGTGACTCAATCAATTGAGTGCTTAGCTAGTGCGGTGTACCGACATATGCGCGAGAGTAATTAGTGCCTGCTTGTAAACGGATTCTTCTAACACATCCAATTGCGCGATCGCTTTGTCTGCTTCTTGATAAGCTTTTTGGCGGGTGTATTCCAAAGAGCCAGTCTCTTCCATTGCTGCGAGAATGTCGTTAAGACGCTCCATACCATTGGCTTTTTCAATCGCTTCATGAATCATGGCGGTTTGCTGTGCCGTGCCATGCTGCATTGCGTATAAAAGAGGCAATGTTGGTTTACCTTCGGCTAAGTCGTCACCGACATTTTTGCCCATCTCTTCACCGTCAGAGGTGTAATCCATAACATCATCGATAAGTTGGAATGCAGTACCTAGATATTTCCCGTAGTTTTGCAGTGCCAGTTCAACTTCGGCGGGTGCATCGCAGAGGATGGCACCAATTTGTGTCGCGGCTTCAAAAAGACGTGCTGTTTTCGAGTAGATAACTTGCATGTAGCTTTCTTCAGTCGTGTCGGGATCATTACAGTTCATTAGTTGTAGAACTTCACCCTCAGCAATCACGTTTACCGCATCACTCATCAGCTTGAGGATCTTCAAAGATCCCAGTTCTGTCATCATCTGGAATGAGCGAGTGTAAATAAAGTCTCCAACTAACACACTCGCCGCGTTACCAAACGCAGCGTTGGCCGTTGCTTTGCCGCGTCGCATATCAGACTCATCGACCACATCGTCATGAAGTAGGGTGGCGGTGTGAATGAACTCAATAAAGGCTGCGGAAGTGGTGTGAGCCTCTCCCTGATAACCGAGTGCACGTGCTGATAAAACAGCAAGTAATGGACGGATACGTTTGCCGCCTCCACTAACGATGTAGAAACCAAGTTGATTGATTAAAGAGACATCAGAGTTGAGTTGAGCGTGAATTGTTTCGTTCACTTTTGCCATGTCATCGGCGGTGAGTGCTTGGATAGCTTTAAAATCCATTGTAAATCCGGCTGAGGTTAGAACTAGTAAGGTATTCTTATCTACTTTAATCGTTGAATAATACACTAAAAAACGTTGATTAATACATGGTTAACGGGCATCATTTGGGCACTTTTCATTGGCGATTAGCTTTTCGCCAATTTTTTCAAAATATGGCTTGTCATAGGTGCGACCTTTCTGTAGAATCTGCGCCCTATTGATGATTAGTTTAGCGCACACCCTTAATGCTCAAAAAATAGCATACGGCTGTGCGGAAAAAGCGGAGTAAGATATGTACGCTGTTTTCCAATCTGGTGGTAAACAACACCGTGTAAGCGAAGGTCAAACTCTTCGTTTAGAGAAATTAGACGTTGAAACTGGTGCAACAGTTGAATTTGATAAAGTTCTTCTTGTAGCTAACGGTGAAGACATTAAAGTTGGTGCTCCTCTAGTAGAGGGTGGTAAAATTGTTGCTGAAGTAGTACAACACGGTCGTGGCGATAAAGTTAAAATCGTTAAGTTCCGTCGTCGTAAGCACTCTCGTAAGCAACAGGGTCACCGTCAGTGGTTCACGGAAGTGAAAATCACTGGTATCAACGCTTAATCGATTAGGAGAGTTTAACAATGGCACACAAAAAAGCTGGTGGTTCTACTCGTAACGGCCGCGATTCAGAAAGCAAACGTCTAGGTGTTAAGCGTTTCGGTGGTGAGTCTGTTCTTGCAGGTAACATCATCGTTCGTCAACGTGGTACTAAGTTCCACGCTGGCACTAACGTTGGTATCGGTAAAGACCACACTCTTTTCGCTCTTACTGAAGGTAAAGTGAAATTTGAAGTGAAAGGTCCTAAAAACCGTAAATTCGTTAGCATCGAAGCTGAGTAATTAAACTCCTGTTTAATTATTAGCTTTAAAGCTGAATTCAAAAGCCCTGCCGATTCGGCGGGGTTTTTTATTTATGGTAGTAGGAATAGATACTAAGGCACTTTGAAAAAAGTCCCTCATTATATATTCCTAAGTGGCAGGACGATCGAAGATCAAGGTGATCGATCTGAAAATGGAATCTGCTAGAATTTATATCATTCACTTCGGTGTCCATGATTGAAGTTTGAGATGATATTTGCAACGCAGCTATGGCACATAGCATAAGGGCGGAGTAAGAGATGAAATTCGTTGATGAAGCGGTAGTAAAAGTTCAAGCCGGTGATGGCGGTAACGGTGTAGTGAGTTTCTGGCGTGAGAAATTCGTTACGAAAGGTGGTCCTGATGGCGGTGACGGTGGCGATGGTGGCGATGTCTACATCCAAGCTGATGAAAACCTGAATACTCTGATTGATTATCGCTTCCAGCGCTTCTATGAAGCGGAACGTGGTGAGAATGGTCGCGGTGGTAACTGTACCGGTAAGCGTGGTAAAGACAAAGTTCTACGAGTACCAGTTGGCACACGCGCGGTTGATATCCACACAAATGAGATCGTTGCTGAAGTCGCTGAGCATGGCAAAAAAGTCATGGTTGCAAAAGGCGGCTGGCATGGTTTAGGTAACACGCGTTTTAAGTCTTCTGTGAACCGTGCGCCACGCCAAAAGACATTAGGTACTAAAGGTGAAATCCGTGAGATTCGTTTAGAGCTATTGTTGCTTGCTGATGTTGGTATGCTAGGTTTGCCTAATGCAGGTAAGTCTACCTTTATTCGTGCGGTCTCGGCTGCAAAACCGAAAGTGGCAGACTACCCATTTACGACACTAATTCCAAGTCTTGGTGTGGTTAGTGTGGTTGCAGAAAAGAGCTTTGTCGTTGCTGATATTCCTGGATTGATCGAAGGTGCAGCGGATGGAGCAGGCCTAGGTATTCGCTTCTTGAAGCACCTAGAACGCTGTCGTGTGTTACTACACATGATCGATATCATGCCAATTGATCAAAGTGATCCGGTTGAGAATGCATTAACGATCATTGATGAGCTAGAGCAATACAGTGAGAAGTTGGCTGCGAAGCCACGTTGGTTGATCTTCAACAAGGTTGATTTAATGCCTGAAGAAGAAGCCAACGAAGTGATCCAAAATATTCTGGATGCCCTAGGTTGGGAAGATGATTATTACAAGATCTCAGCAGTGAACAAGCAAGGCACGAAAGAATTGTGCTACAAGCTTGCTGACTTTATGGAAAATCTACCTCGTGAAGAACAAGAACTTTCTGAGGAAGAAAAAGTCGACTTTATGTGGGATGACTACCATAAGGATGCGATGGCTGGTAAAGATGTTATCACAGAAGATGAAGACGACTGGGATGACTGGGACGATGAAGAAGATGACGGTCACGTTGTCTACGTTCGCGATTAACCGTGCATAATATTCAAAGCCGCAATATCAATTGCGGCTTTTTTGTGTCTAAATCAAATCTTCAAAGCGTATTTCAACGCAAAATATACAAGTTCAAACTCTGCCATACGGCGAGCGGTTTGGATAACTGTGCAGGAAAAATCGCTCGGCTCAGGATAGAGAGTGTCGTTGTTGATTTGGTGACAAACCTTATCATGGCTCTGAGTGGTTTTGATCAGCTTGAATGACTAGGTAATCATTCACGTTGGTATAAAGGAGTAGAAAAAAATCATGGCATCAAAACAGCGAGCGGTTTCTCGTTTAGTTGCCCAAGCAGGGCAAATGTTGTTAGCACACGGTGCAGAAAGTACTCTCGTTGGTGACCTAATGCGTCGCTTTGGCCTTGCCGCTGGAATGGATGAGGTGGAAGTCTCTCTTTCTGCCAGCTCTCTAGTGGTTACCACGGTTTATCAAGAACACTGTATAACAACGGCGCGACGATGTCCGGATCGTGGCATTAACATGTGGGCCATTACGCAGGTACAGCGTATTTGTATCATGCTGGAGCGGGGAATCATCGATTATCCTCTTGCCCAGCAGAAACTTGATAAGGTCAGCCCAGAGCGATACAACCGCTGGCTTGTGGTCTTTATGATTGGTTTATCTTGTGCTGCATTCAGCCGTTTAGCTGGAGGTGATTGGCTGGTTTTTACCATGACTTTTATCGCTTCCGCTGTTGGTATGGTCGTTCGCCAAGAGATCGGTCACCGCCATTTTAACCCTTTAATGAATTTTGCGGCGACGGCCTTTGTCACAACCGTTGTTTCAGCTCAAGCCGTGATTTACCAGTTAGGGAATTCACCGTCATTGGTGATGGCTTCGTCTGTCTTAATGCTTGTTCCAGGATTCCCTCTAATCAACTCGGTCGCTGACATGCTAAAGGGTTACGTTAACATGGGGATTGCTCGTTTTGTTATGGCAAGTTTACTCACTTTAGCGACCAGTTTAGGCATCGTAGCTGCAATGAGTTTAGTTGGGGTTTGGGGGTGGGTCGCATGATCTTTGTCGATCTTCTTGTTGGTCTCATCAATGATATGTTATTTGCTGCAATTCCGGCGGTGGGATTCGCGTTAGTATTCAATGTCCCACAGAAAGCACTGGTCTACTGCGCACTTGGTGGAGCTATCGGTCATGGCTCGCGTTATTTGATGATGCATTTTGGTATTCCGATCGAGTGGGCGACGTTCTTTGCTGCCATGCTGGTGAGTATGGTTGGTATCCATTGGTCTGCTCGATTTTTAGCTCATCCCAAAGTCTTCACTGTGGCAGCATTAATTCCTATGGTGCCTGGTGTCTTTGCTTTTAAAGCTATGATTGCATTAGTTGAGCTCAACCACCGTGGTTATTCTCCCGAATTAGTTGCCATGTTGATGGAAAACTTTCTCAAGGCAATGTTTATAATTGCAGGATTAGCGGTTGGCTTAGCTATGCCAGGGTTGTTATTCTACCGCCGCAAACCAATCGTTTAGGGATACAGGAGAGTAGTAGAATGATCATTAGCATGATTGCCGCGATGGCACATGATCGCATCATAGGTAAAGATAACCAGATGCCTTGGCACCTTCCGGCTGATTTTGCTTGGTTTAAGCGTTGTACTATGGGTAAACCAGTAATTATGGGACGGAAAACCTATGAGTCTATTGGACGCCCGCTTCCTGGAAGAGAGAATATCGTGATCAGTCGCGATGCCTCACTGGTTATCGAAGGTGTTACAACCGTGACCTCAATCGATGAGGCTCTGTCCGTAGCAGGTGATGTAGAAGAAGTGATGATCATTGGGGGGGGAACCATTTACCAAGCCTGCTTACCAAAAGCGCAAAAGCTATATGTGACGCATATTGATGTGCAAGTTGATGGTGATACTCAATTCCCTGCTTGGAATGATGATTTTCTAGAAGTCCATTCTGAAGCTTATCAGGCGGACGAGAATAACGCTTATGACATGCGTTTTGTGGTTTTAGAAAGATAGTGATGAGAGCGGGCGCGTCCAGCGAGAACGCTTCGCTCCGAGATCGGGCTTCGCCCTGCGAGAATTTAGAACGGACTTCGTCCTTCGAGAGGGGGGGTGTGATGAGTGAGTCTAAAGTTGCAGGCCGTGCTGGCTTCTATTTAATTGCCTGAGTTTAAAAGAACAGGTTTGACACATGGCGTCAAACCTTAAAAATTTACTCGCTACTCGCTACTCGCTACTCGCTACTCGCTACTCGCTACTCGCTAACGCTTCTTGCGTAAAGAAACGCTTATCTTCCCAGCGTAACATGGTCAGTTTCCCACCCCAGACACAGCCAGTATCCAGGCCTATCACCTCTTTACCTTCGTAGCCTTCTAATGCTGCCCAGTGACCAAACAGTACGGTTTTATCTAACTTGATTCTTTGTTGCAGTTTAAACCAAGGCACCAGACTGTGATTCTTGACGTCTTTGGGCGGGAGTTTGCACTCCATGTCTAATCTTCCTTGCGCATCGCAAAAGCGCATGCGGGTGAATGCGTTGATGATATAGCGGTAACGCTCAATGCCTTGTAGTGTATTGGACCAGAGATCAGGTTGGTTAGCGTACATATTCTCTATTAACCAAGGCCACTCGTCACTGTGTAGGATGGCTTCCACTTCTCTGGCAGCGACACGCGCTTGATCTAATGTCCACTGGGGAGATATTCCTGCGTGGCACATGACAAATTCATCATGTTCCGCAAAGAGAGGTTGATGGCGTAGCCAATTGAGCAACTCATGCTTATCTTCCGCGGCAAAGATCGCTGCGGTTTTGTCTTTCTTTTTGACTTTGAATAGCCCAAGTGAAACGGCAAGGAGATGGAGGTCGTGATTTCCTAGTACCACCTTAGCACAGGGGCCTAGCGAGCGAACAAAACGCAATACCTCAAGTGACTTTGGACCTCGGGCGACAAGATCGCCCGCAAGCCAGAGTGAGTCATGCTTGCGATCAAATTTAACTTTATCAAGTAACAGTAAGAGTTCGTCTAAGCAACCTTGAAGATCGCCGACAATGTATGTCGCCACAGTGATGTCCTAATTTAAAATATTTGGGATAGCGAGTCTGAAAGGTTCGATTTCGGTAACGAATTCTTGTCCAGTGGCATCGTGCATAATGTATTGGCCTTGCATTACACCAACAGGGGTCTCGATAACGGTGCCACTATTATAGGTGTATTCATCATTGGCCGCGATGACGGGTTGTTGACCTACAACACCTTCACCTTCTACGGTCATCTGTTTGCCATTAGCGTCGGTAATTAGCCAGCGTCTAGCGATGAGTTGTACTGATTGCTGACTGAGATTTTTGATGGTGATGATATAAGCAAAAACGTAACGTTTTGCATCCGGATGGGATTGGTCGGCAATGTATTTGGTATGAACTTGGACTTTTATACACGGGGTAGCTTCCATGTGAACTCCTATGTAAAGTCAAAAAGGTGATAAACCATGGGTCTACCACCTTTTTATATTAGCTGAAATTATTTGTGGTTAGCATCTAACCAGTTTGCCATTCCAACGAATTGTTCTAGCGTTAGGTTCTCAGGGCGCATTCCTGGGTTAATGCCTAGTTGCTCTAGTTCCTCAGCGCTTAATAAGCCTTTGTAGCAGTTACGCACGGTTTTACGGCGCTGATTGAAGCCTTCACGGCAAACGCGATCTAACCATTTTAGACTGCTTGCTGGGTGAGGAAGGTTTTCATAAGGCACCAAACGAACTACCGCTGAATCGACTTTAGGTGGTGGAACAAACGCCGTAGGGGGTACTTCGAGTACTGGTACGACTTTACAGAAGTACTGTGCCATGACGGTAAGACGACCGTAAGCTTTCGTACCAGGGCCTGCGGCTAGGCGGTTTACCACCTCTTTTTGAAGCATAAAGTGCATGTCTTGGATGTCTTTATGGAATTCAAAAAGATGGAACATCAGCGGAGTTGAGATGTTGTATGGCAGGTTACCAAAAATACGTAACTTGTTGTTTGGCTTCACTAACTGCGCAAAATCAAAGCGCATCGCATCGCCTTCGTGAATCGTCAGTTTGTCGCCCAAGTCAGGGTGATTGCGCAGACGTTCAGCAAGATCGCGGTCAAGCTCTATAACCGTAAACTTGTCTACTTCTTTACCAACAGGTTCAGTGATAGCACCAAGACCTGGGCCGATTTCTACTAGGTTCTGACCCGGTTTTGGGTTGATCGCAGAGACTATTCCATCAATGATGTATGGATCGTTAAGGAAGTTTTGACCAAAGCGTTTTCTTGCTTTGTGCCCTAAGTGGACATCGTTTCTCATAGTATTCTCAAGTTAATTCGATTTCTTATCGACTAGCTCTATTGCATGAGCTAAAGCCGTTCGGAAGCTTCCTGTATCCGCATTGCCTGTCCCTGCTAGGTCAAGAGCGGTGCCGTGATCAACGGAGGTCCTAATAAATGGCAGGCCTAAAGTGATATTCACTGAGCGGCCAAAGCCTTTGTATTTTAATACAGGAAGTACCTGATCATGGTACATCCCAAGTACGGCATCAGCATCTTCAAGATATTTCTCATTGAAGATAGTATCGGCAGGTAAAGGACCAATTAGGTTGATTCCTTTCGTCTGACGCAGTCTTTCTAATGTGGGAGTGATGGTTTCTATTTCCTCTCTTCCGAGGCAGCCATCTTCTCCTGCATGTGGATTAAGTCCACACACATAGATTTTAGGTGACGTTATTGCAAATTTCTCAACGAGATCCTTGTTCAGAATATCTATGATGAGTTCTAGCCTTTCCTCTGTCACCGCTTTAGATACATAAGCCAGTGGGATATGCGTTGTCACCAAAGCGACACGTAAACCTTCCGTTGCAAGCATCATCACGACTAGTGGTGTGTTTGACTTCTCAGCAAAGAATTCAGTATGACCACTAAAGGCGACGCCTGCGCGGTTAATGACCCCCTTATGCACAGGGCCGGTGACAATAGCATCAAATTCACCATTCATACAGCCTAAAGCGGCTCTTTCTAGTGTTTTTAACACGTAGTGGCCATTGGCTTCATCCAACTTCCCCGCAACGGCTGGGTTGGTTAAAGGTATGTGGTCAACCACCAATGAGCCTGCTTGCTGAGGGATAATCGGCGATTCAGACTGGTAGTCAATCAGCTCGACATCAATATTCAACTGCTTAGCTCGTTCTGCCAGCATAAATTTGTCTGCGCAAACCACGATTTGGTGAGCCCAACTCTCTTTCGACTGAGCCAATACCAAATCAGGGCCGATACCCGCAGGTTCACCAGCGGTAACTATGATGCGTTTAACGCTCATCTTGAGTCTCATCTTTAATGATTTCAACGTAGGCACTGGCGCGCATTTCCTGAAGCCAAGTGCTCGCTTCTTCGTTGAACTTACGGTTAAACAAGATGCGGTAAGCTTTGTTCTTTAATGCTGAATCCGTGCGATCTACTTCGCGACGATCAAGGACTTCTACAATGTGCCACCCGTGAACCGTTTTAAAGGGTTGGCTGATTTGACCAACAGGTAGAGTATCAATTTGATGTTTGAACTCAGGTACATAGAGTTCTGAAGTTTGATAGCCTAGTTCACCATCTTGGGCGGCTGAACCTGGATCTTGGCTATATTGCTGTGCCATTTCACCAAATGTCGCTTTACCTGAAGTAATACGTTGAGTGATCTCTTTTAGCTCTTTCTGGACGCCTTCATCGCTTAAGATGACCGTTGGCTTAATCAGAATATGGCGCGCATTAACTTCAGTCACAGCGACCGTTTCTAAGCCTTTGATGTCTTCAATTTTGAGGATATGGAAGCCAACGCCGCTACGGAAGGGGCCGATAATACTGCCTTTATTCTGTAAATTGATTTGGTCAGCAAAAATAGTCGGCATCTCTTCTTTACGCATCCACCCCCAGTCACCACCCTGTAGTGCTTTAGGGCCTTTAGAGTAGGTGTAAGCCATGGTGCTAAAGTCGGCCCCGTTTTTCAGTTGCTCCGCTAACTGCTTGGCTTGCTTCTCGATGGCGGCTTTATCGTCACCATCATTAACGCGCAGTTGGATATGCCCAATTTTGTATTGAACCGTTGCATTCGTTTCTTTGGCCAAGATATTGGCTAGGTTATCCACTTCTGCGGGTAAAATGTTAATGCGGCGGCGGACAAGAGCATTACGCGCTTCACTTGCGGCGATTTCTTTGCGGATTTGTTCACGAAACTCAGCATAACTCAGACCTTCTTCTGCAATAGAGACACTAAGTTGTTCGATTGTTTGCTGATTATTTTTGGCAATTTCTGCGATTGCTTCATTCAAGCGGCTATCATCAATACGCACACCGATACGTTGCGCTTCTTGCTGCTGAATGGTGTCGACAATCAGTTTTTCAGTGACTTGCTTTCTTAGTATCTGCTCAGAGGGTAAAGCCTGACCGCTTTTTTTTGCATTTGCCTTTAGCGTTTTTAGTGATGTTTCAATGTCACTTTGTAGCACAACACCGCTATTCACAATGACAGCGATGTTATCTAGTGCAACGGGCTGTGCATAAACAGTATTTACTGTACTGCTTGCAAACATAGCCAATAACGCGTGTTTCCAAAATTTCATTCAAGAACCTATAAAATATATCGAGCCTGCGGGGTTAGACAGCAGGCTCTCGAATTAGTTGTTTAAGAAAAATGGGCGACCGTAACCTAGAGAGTTACCAGCACTGTCTAGACCCGCTAAACCAGAACCTGCACCAATCTTAGTCCCAAAGCCTATGATGCCGAAGTTCAGACTAAAGTTGTTTTCGTAGGTTGGGTTAGCATTGGGGTAACTTGAGAAGCTAGGATCCCAACTTTGCAGCTGCTTGCTGTAGGTAAAGCCGATGTACCAACAATCTGATGTGTAGTTCAAGCGCGCTAGCCACTCTAACGCTTCTTCGGTCGTTAAGTCATAGAAGTATTGTGCACTGGTATTCCAGTTGCGATTAATCTGATATCCAGCGAGTAAGCCTACTTGAGATATGCCATCAACGGTTATATCTTTTACATTGATATTTCCTTTACCTTCATCAGCACATTCACCCACTGTACAATCTAGATACTTTTTGGATACATAACGATAGTTGCTTTGGAGGTAACCGCCATTGAAACGGTATTCTAGTGTACTGTTACCTAACTGAACTTCGCTTGTGTCAATATCGTATTGAACCCCACCGTGATAGAACAAATAGTCATCATAGTTGAAGTCGACTTCAACCGCCCAAGCGGAATAATTGGATTTAGATGTAGTATCTGGTTTGTCTGTTTCACCAGTGTTTTTTCTGACGTTTTTGTCGATGTAGAAAATTTGACCAAATGAGATATTGAGTCTTTCTTTATATCCGTCATCAAAGAAGCGAGTCGAAGCACCATAACTAAATTGGTTTGCTTCCGCAATTTTGTCTACGCCGCTATATTTGCGGCTGCGGAATAGCCCATAGTAGTCGGTTTGCAATAGAGTTGTGTCGTAGTCACCAATATTGTTTTGATCTTTTTCAGGCACGTACACATATTGAATTTGCGGTTCAAGTGTTTGGGTGTAATTGTCAAACACTGCCGTATCACGCTCCAATACAACGGCTGCGTGAGAGCGAAACTCAGGAATCACACGTGATACATTCTCTTCAAGGCCGTAATAAGGGTTATCAATCGAATTCCCTGAAGTGTCAGTTGTTTTTTGCGAAGCCGTGTCAACGCCATCCAAGTCCTGTTGATAGTAGGTACCAAGAAGTCTCGCTTCTGTTGTCCAAGTTCCCCAAGTCGTACCAATTGGCATCGTCAACCCAGGTTCTACGTGAACGCGAGTCGCCGATGGTTTACCTTGTGCATCGGTATCAAAACGAGAGATATGGCTGGTCATATCAAAGTCTAAATAGCGCATCAATTCTGGTGCGTAATAGTTAAACTGTAATTGAGGTAATAAGCGATAAGGCAAGTTATTGCCAGTTGTTAGCACTTGGAAGTCTCGAGCTAACAATGACGCATCCCAGTTATCAGAGCGGTAAGTGGCCTCCATTTCTTGGATAAGCTGACCATCTTCTTTATTACCTATGCTTGAATCGATATCGGTGAAATAACGGATATCACTCACTTTGGAGTAGTCAGCAGTAAACTTCCAGTTCTCTTGGTAAATACCACTGTGTTCTAACTGGAAGCCCCAGCGATCGCCGTACTCAGGATACTTTTTATCATCTGGGAGGTATTCAGATTTCAGCGTGCTGTAGCCAAAATCAGACAAGAAACGAAATTCACTGTTTAACTGAGTGCCACGTTCCTGCATATACTTGAGCGTGGTTTCCAAATCGTAGTTTGGCGCTAAGTTCCAATAGATTGGAACTTCCATTTCAAAGCCATCACTCGAACCATACGAAACGGTTGGATAGAGGAAACCCGTTTTACGCGTATCACCAATAGGTACAGTGAGAAATGGCAGATAAAATACAGGTACGTTGACAATCTCGAAGCGTGGATTGTAGAAAGTGGCTTCTTCTTCATCTTGGTCAATATCAATGCTTGAAGCACGCATGCGCCACGAACTATCACCTTCTGGACATGAAGTGATGGTGCCGTCTTCAATTTCATAGACAGCTTTACCAGTCTTAGCTACATAGACGGCTTCACCTCGGCCAGGCTCACATAAGAACTGATAGTTGGTATTTTCTAAAGTGACATAATCAGTGTTGAGGTTGTTGGTCGCTTTATCAGAAATAGTTTTGACTTCACCATCGCTGAAAGTCACATTACCTTCAGCGACGACGATGTTTTCTTTCTGGTGCAAAGTCACGTTGTCAGCCTGCATGCGCTTTTTGCCTTGAACAACGACAACATTACCCCGATAGGTTGCTTTATCACCATTTATGGCTTCTAAACTATCGGCTTCAACATTGACCGGCTGTTGATTTGGGTTATCTGGCTCAGGTTCGTGGATCAAACATTGATCTATAGCGGGCAGTTCCTGCACACTATCGTCTAACATAGTTTCTGCTTGAGTCTGAGGCACTACAAAAGCAGCACTGATTGAAGCGGCTAACAAGGTGCGTGGAAAACGTAACATCGAGTTTTACTATCCTGTTGAACTTGATATATCCGGTGAATAGGTGACCGAATGTAGAATAAAACGGTCCTTATAATAAAGTAATTTACAGCTTACGGCACTATCAGACCGCTTCGTGAAGAAAAAATTCAGAGATTGAGAGCACATAATGCATATTTTCGGCAAAATTCTCGGCACATTTTTCGGTTTCCTATTTGGGGGAGCCTTTGGTGCTGTATTTGGTTTATTTTTAGGGCACCAATTCGATAAAGCACGACGTTTACGTATGGCGGGCTTTAATAGCGGTTTTGGCAGTGGTCCGAGTCAAGCCGAACGGCAAGAAGAGTTTTTTAAAGCGGCATTTGCGGTGATGGGGCATGTTGCCAAAGCAAAAGGGCAAGTTACGCGCGAAGAGATTCAACTTGCTACAACCATGATGGATCGCATGAATCTGCATGGTTCACAGCGCAAAGCTGCCCAAGATGCATTTCGAGAAGGCAAAGAGAGTGACTTCCCACTGGAGACCGTTTTAGAACGCGTGCGGATCTCTGCTGGTGGTCGTTTCGATCTAATGCAGTTCTTTCTCGAACTGCAGATCTCAGCTGCATTTGCCGATGGAGATGTTCACCCTAGTGAGCGTAACGTCTTACATAAGATAGCCCGTGGCCTTGGTTTTTCATCTGATCAGCTAGAACAGCGATTACGTATGCAAGAGGCGGCATTCCGCTTTCAGCAAGGCGGTTTTGGCGGCCAATCCGGTGGCAGCTATTCTAATCAGTCAGGCGGTAGTTGGCAGCAGGCTTCAACAGCAGACCAGTTGAGTGACGCGTATAAACTTTTGGGCGTTGATAGCAGCGCAGATGCTAAGAGTGTGAAACGTGCTTATCGTAAACTGATGAACGAACACCATCCAGATAAGTTGATGGCAAAAGGCCTACCACCTGAGATGATGAATGTTGCTAAAGAGAAGGCACAAGAGATCCAGAATGCTTATGATGTCATTAAGAAAGCCAAAGGTTTCTGAATTCGTTGAGTTTTGATTAATCACAAAAGCAAAAGGCCTGAGAAGCGACGTCCAATGATGCCCTCAACGATCTGACGCCATGGGAATATTTAATAAAGAATGAACAAGCCGACACCTCGAATTATGGGCGCAACTAATTAGGGGAGGTTTACAGAAACCCACACGAAACCAAAAATGTTTTTGGTGAATCACTCGTTACTCAAAAAAGCCTCAATAGACTCATTCACGCCAACAGTGGCTCACAGCACGCTACACTCTCCCCTAGCTGGGCAAGCTAATACCTATTTCACCATTAAATTATGCAAGGAGTATAAGTATCATTTAATGGTGCCTGTCCTTTAAGCCCATTACTTGATACGCTTTCACGCATAGTCAATGCTGTTGTTCGTCAGCAGCCGTACCCAAATGTGCTCGATCTTAAACACACGAGTTTTTACCTAAACACTTAGTCAACACGGTGCTGGTGAACGCTTACGGGTGAATAGTTACCAATCGAGCAAGCCTTAGTTTTCGAGTTAGTCCTAGCAGTCTTTAGAAAACTCAACCTCATTTATCACCGCAACAATGATGATTAGATCCAATTAAGAAGAATCTTTATTATTGAGCTTTGCTCTAAGGTTGTCTACAAACTCTCGCACTCTTCGCTTGTTATCTCCATGTAAATGACTTCCACATACTTCAGAGCGATATTGTATCTCAGGGGATGAATAAACTGGTAGTCTCACTTTCTCCAAACTCATTACGGTTCCAGCATTTGAACACTTATATGCCCTAGCATATGGTTTGATGAAATGGCGATTTTCTGGTCTAGTACTTCTCTCTAACTGTCCTTGAAGAAGTGAAAATAAAAGTGTTTCATGATGATTAGCAAACATTAAATGGCCGAACTCATGCTCAAGTACATAAGGCATAGCGCTGTCGGCCAAGAGTACAAAACTATCATTAAACTCCCAGTCAGTGATACCAGTATAACCCCCCTCAAAAATGTCATGACTCTCCGGAACAACGAATACATAATAGCTTTGTGGGTCACTTCTTAATTTAACAACCTCACTCTTTCCAATTTCTTCACTTCCTTTACTATGCAAATTCTCTAAGTAAATTTCACTTCCAGAAAATTTAAAATCAATGTATTCAATCGTTTCTAAGTCTCGTGTTAGGGGAATACATGTATTTTTCAATGTTTCATTTGAGAAAATAATTTGTTCTTTCGCTTTATCTTTAGTAAACGTATTAATAAGAGAAGAATCTACAAAATAATAAACCTTAGTTACTAAAATTTCTTCTTCAATATTGCAAGAAGGTGAATATAATTGATTTTTGTCGAAGGTCATGTAATCAGGAAGTGAACTAAAATAAACGAACAAAGAAAACACAACAAATAAAGCCACCAACCGCATATTCATTTTCCTCGTTCCTCCTGATTAACACAACTTTACAACGCCCAAACGACAATTTAAAACATCTTATTTTGTTAGCGCATTCTTATTTGTCTGCCATGACGAACGTATATGCTCAAAAGTAAACTGCGTTTGTTCAACAAAAGCAAATTTTAAATTTGGATTGCTTAAGGCTACTGCTACCGACAGGGCGACCGCATGAGTGTTTAATTTTTACCCACCGCGTTTAGGCCTTCACTCAAGACCGCCTCTAGCATCGCTGTGTTCATCATACAACGCTTCTGTTTTCCAACGATACTGAGTTTAGTCGGCTCTGTGCGCAACATATTCAACCC
>NZ_JATABH010000047.1:0-28203 GCF_036533775.1 Vibrio sp. M260112
CAGTATTGGGGGCATAACGATTGGCGAGTGTTAGGGCTGTAGTTAATTGCAAAATAAAAGGCTCAAAGTTATAGAAACTTAGAGCCTTTATAAGCTATCTGCAGGATCGTTCAACCGATCATTTATCTCTTAACTGATCGGCATTAGCCGAGAATAGGGCTGCTTTTTTCATTCTAGGACACTTTGATTACGGCCTTGATGCTTGGCTTTATACAGTGCATTGTCCGCTCGGCGATAGAGATCGAGAAACTCACTATCCATATCTTCAAGCTGTGTCACCCCACAACTGAGTGAAAAGGGCTTGTTTTTGTTGTTGAGTGAGGACTGAAGAAACTGGATGCGAAGTCGCTCTGCTATCTGATAGGCTTCTTCGGCCGCAGTATGATTGAGAACAATGAGAAACTCTTCGCCACCAATTCGGCCACAACAGTCTGATTTTCTAAGGTTATGACGGATTATATCTGCCAAATCTACGATCACGTTGTCTCCGAAATCATGTCCATATTCATCGTTTACTTGTTTAAAATGGTCGATATCGATAATGATGCAACTCAGTGGGAATTGATGCAGCTTGGCTGCTTGATAGGAGTCGGCTAAAAACTCCCACAGCTTGCGTCGATTACACAGTTTAGTGAGCTCGTCAGTGTTGGCTTGTTCGATCAACTGTTCGCGCATGTTAACCAAATCCGTGATATCTGTTGAGACACCGATAAGACCAATGACTTCTTGCGTTTTGCTACTAAAAATAGGCTTTTTGATGGCGCGATAGATTTTGACTTTACCATCGGGAATGGATTGAGCGCGTTCTTCATTGATCACGGTTTGAGCATGTTCAAACACCATGTTGTCGCTGCGCAATATATCGGTTAACAAATCGGGGTGGAAGAAATCCGCATCGGTTTTGTTTTTTAGATTCTCAAGTGAGGTGTCAAAAAGATCTAGGGTTAGTTGATTGGCATACAGATACTCTCCCTTGCGATTCTTGATAAAAACGTAAGACCCAATTTCATTGAGCACCATTTCATGAAGGGCGAATTTGGCTGGGTTATCGATATCGTCTATGTGCTTTAGCTTGATCATTTGACCTCCTAACTGCCGTGAGGCTGAGTCAATCGTCAATAACTCAAAGAGCTAAAGGCAAAGGGCAAGTTGCCCCCTATACCTTGGGCTTAACAGAACCTCTTTAATAACCTTATACCTATTTTTGTATCAGTACCTAGATTTGCTAAATGTTTTGGACAATTTTTGAAACGCGACTTCGCAGTTTCAACTGAGATAGCAGTACCCCAGACACGGTTAGGAGACCACCAATTACATGGTAATCACGAACCGTTTCGCCTAACAATGAAGCCGCTAACGTAATGGAAACCACGGGCATCAGATTCATAAACATTGCACTGGAATCTGCACCAATTAAGTCAATTGCTTTGACCCACATCCAAGGCGCGGCGACAGAAGCCGCGAGGCCCGCATAGGCGATTAAAGGAATAGCTTGCTGAGAAGGGAGTAATTGTTCACTGGAAAGCCAGAGTGGTGTAAGCATGAGTAACGCGAGAGTGCCCTGCATGTAAACCATCGTCCAGTTTGACAGAGGCATTTTCCAACGTTTGAGCAGGACGCAGTATGCGGCATAACATATTGACGCCAAAACCATAATTCTATCACCCGGCGTGATGTCTTGATGGAGGAAAAAACTTATATCGCCTTTACCGAGCATAAACATTAGCCCGGCCAAAGCCAACACGCCTCCTACGATACTGAGTGGCGAGATAGGCTTTGCCAAGAGCGGCACACTAAGAAATATGGCTAGCAGAGGCACAAGAGAGGTAATCAATGCCATATTAGACGCAGTTGTTGTTAGACCCGCATAGTAGGATAGAGACTGATTGAGCACCATACCAAGCATCGCCAGAAAAGCCAGTTTCGCTAAATAAGGACGAATAGTTTGCCAGTGCTTGATGACGTTAGGCAGACAGAAAGGAGTGAGAAGAACGATCGCCACTAGCCAGCGATAAAAACTCATTGCACTCGGTTCAATGGTACTTGCGGCCATCTTATTTACGATCGCATTTCCGCCCCAAATAAAAACCGTAAAAAGAGGGAGTAGGTAAACCATGCCAGCACCAAGAAATGAATTAGACCGTGAACAGTTTGACAGGTCGATATAAATATATATATCTTTAAAAAGACATTATGAGTCATAGGAAGACAGGTTTGAGAAAATCAGCAAAACACCTTCACCCCTCGTTATCAATTGATAAGGCACCATCAGATGTGTTTATGAATTTCGAGGCATTTCTGTCTAATACGGAAACGCGAATGCACAGCCATCCATGGGGACAAGTGCAGTTAATCAGTGGTGGAATCTTGGAAATGGAGGCGGAAGGTACCCGTTTCCTTGCTCCGCCACATTTGGCAATCTGGGTTCCAGCGGGCGTAAGGCACACCAGCTATAACCGTAAACCTCTCTCATACTGCTCGCTCAATATTGCTCAGGCGTTTACTAAGAACTTCCCCGAATGCACCAGCTTGATAAAAGTGACGCCTATCGTCTCTGCCATCGTGGAAGACTTTCGGCAGCGGGATATAAATGTCGCGAAAACTGACTCTGACAAACGTTTGGTGCAGGTGTTGCTCGACCAGTTGGCGACTCGCGACACTCAGCACCACTTCTTGCCTTCAACGGACAATAAATATCTCGCTAAGATACTGGCCGCGGTGGAAGAGAACCCCGTTGACAACACCAGTCTCTCCCTCTGGGCTGAGCGTGTGCACACCACAGAACGGACGCTCGCTAGGCATTGTCAGGCAGAGCTTGGAATGAGCTTTACCGAGTGGAGACTAAGAGTGCGCTACTTATACTCAATGGAGTTGCTACGCAAAGGACACTCAGTTAAAGAGGTCGCTTTAACGCTCGGTTACAACCAAGCCAGCCCATTTATTGCTATGTTCAAGAAATACGCCGGCCTAACACCAGAACAGTACAAAAGCCGCTTACTTTAGCCTTCTTTAAAGGGGAGGAAAAACTGCGCTATATTTCAATATTGGTGGTGGCTTGTAAGTAATTTATTTTGCAAAATAAATCCTATCGAAAGTACATCGAGTGAATTCATTGTCGATGATATTTTGCCAGATGAACAAAATATGGATGGGGCAGAAACACATCTAGGCTTAATTGCATTTAAGGCGACAACACTTATTCTAGCGATGTATGTCCTTGTGGGAACAGCAAGCTCGCAAACTTTACTGATCGCAATTACTTTGGGCAGCATGATTAAAATACCGGTATCACGAGATCAGCGTGTTTTGCGATCAGACGTGAGTGCCGACTCAGCATCTATCAACTCTTGTTTATCAACTTTATTGTGTTGCTAAACCAGCTACTTACTTACCAAGGCGAGCAACCTATCAGTGCTGAAGTGATACGACTTATCTCTATTTCGGTGGCGATCCTCCTCGCAACCGTCATTTTGAACCTCACCCAAGTCAAACCAAAACCTTATTCAGCTCCTCAGTAGAGGAGCTTCATTTTCTTGATAAATGTTTGTTCAAGTATTGGATTGCTTGCTCTTTACCCATGTACTTGCCTAGAGTTTTTATCGGGACAGACGCTAGATCAACCACGATGAGTCCATCAAGGGCGTAGTTAAAGGCTGGGTCAACGTTAAAACAGACCAACTTACCATTCATGCCCAAATATTGTCTTAGCAATACGGGGAGCCCCATCCCTTGTTCTAGTCGATTAAGAACTTTTGACAGAATAGGGAGCTTAGACAGTGAACTTAGCATGTCAGGACGCCAGAATTCTTGCCCACTTTTTTCTAGAGGGCTTGTTGGAGCGACCAATTTAGCTTTGTCATTGTCGTAGTAGTGAACGGTCATCACGGATGCAATAAGCTGCCTCGCGACGGGACTGTAGTCATTACTGATGCTGACCGGACCAAATAGATGCGTGTACTGAGGGTGACGGTAAACAAACGCCGCAATCCCTTTCCACAGTAGTAGCAAGGAGTGCATATTACGCTGATATTGTTTAGCGACGACTGAACGGCCCAGTTCAATTGATTGCCCGAGGCTGCTTATAAATGCTTGATCGTATTTAAATAAGCTAGAAGAGTAGAGGGCGTCAATTCCTCCTTGTTGAATCAACTCATCGACTAATCCTAAACGATAGGCGCCAACAAGATCTCGCTTGACTCTGTTCCAAACGAACAATTGATAGTATTGGGTGTCAAAATGGTCTAGATCGCAACTTTTACCGCTCCCTTCTCCCACATCTCGAAAGCTTTCTTCTCGTACTCGTCCAATCTCTTGCATCATTCTCGGAATGGTTGGGGTTGGAGCACAATAGACATCGAAGTCTCCTTGTTCCAGTAGTTTGTACTGTTCGAGGGCTAACAGCTCGTGGTGTAATTGTTCTACTGGCACAGGCGCGATAATTGGCTCGAGAGAGGCATTTGAGGAAGTAAGAGGTCGCTTGTCGGTCACGCTACCCATTAGATAGGTATTTAAACGAAAGTACTGGGCAATCTCTTCATCGTTAGCGAAGTCTTTGATCTCTGTGTACGGGATAGGATTACCGACCGAAACTGAAACCGTTTTACCGGATTTATTCAGGAGTTCTCTTCCCAGCATGGCAGTTCTTAGTAGTGGGTGAATTCGCCCTGCCTGATAAAACAACTTGCTATTCATACCTTGGATGAACAATGGAACGGTTGTCGCTTGTGCATGTTTGACAAATTTGGCGACTGACTTGCTCCAAGTTTTGTCGGTAATCTTATTCTCATTCGCTTGCCATGAAGAGACTTCTCCGGCAGGAAAGAGTATCAACACGCCTCCTTGTGAAAGGTGTTGATTTGCTTCTTGGATTGCTCGTCGGTTAGTTCGTTTGGCTTGTTCACCACCAAATACATCGACGCCAATGAACAAATCATTAAGCTCAGGAATCCGTTTAAGTAACTCATTAGCAAGGACTTTGACATCTTTGCGCACTCTTGAAACCGAAGATGCGAGGATGATGCCTTCAATACCACCAAATGGATGGTTGGCGACAATCAATACCGGGCCTTGACTAGGAATATTTTCAAGGCGGCCGTGATCCACCTGATATTGAGTCCCTATACGAGTTAAGGCTTCGTTCATAAATTCAAAACTGTCCTCTGGCAGCGCTTCTTGCCGATAGAGTGAATCAAGTTTAGAAAGGCCTGTTGCCCATTCAATGACTGATTCGCCAATGCCAAATGGTGTTTTACGTGGTAATCGGAATGGACTATCAATCATACTTAGCTCCTCGGGTAACAAGGCGGTGAGTAACGCTACCTTGGTCTTGTAGATCGCGTAGCAGGAGCAAGGAGGTAATCAGTTCAGCCAAAGCGATAAAGTTTGCTGGCATATGTCTCAAAGGGGGGAACGTCATAGTAATCCACCTTACTGTTTAATGAGGGTTGGCCAGTTTTGGTCAGCCGTTGAGATGTGACCAGCGCGATCGGCATCCCATAAGGCTTTTACTTCGGCGTTGTAGTTAAGGTAGAGCTTACCATTGATGATTGACCACTGATTTGGGTCAGAGGGTGCGAAGTCATTTTTTGCTGATACCGCCCAAGCGCAGTACCCGCCATATTGAGGAGCGTAAGCTTCTGGATCGGCAATAAAAGTGTCTAGGTTAGCTTGTGAAGAGAAGTACCAATCTGCACCTTTATATTGGGTTTGCCATTTGCTGTCCCCTTTAATGGGCTTACCTTGAGTAAAATAAGCCACGGTGTCGTAGCCACTGACAGCCTTGTTGCTAAAGATGCCTGTAGATACCTCCTCTGCAGCGAATGAAGCAAAACTTAGTAAAAGAATAACTAGACCAAATAACTTTTTCATTTAAAAACTCCTTGTTCGACAGTGTCATGCTTGAGGCAAGTAACACGGGTGTTAAAGTCCACGTTGCGAAGGTTGTCGATAGATTGGTAATGCATTTCTTGCTTGGTAGAAGACACGACAACGGAAGTAAAACTTACCGTTCTGGCATCATTTCTTGCCATTAATGGTGAAAGATGAGGGCTGGTGGTGTCGTGGGTTAGATGAAATTCTTGCCCCACTTGCTCAATAGGTAATCGGGTAACTAAACGCTCAAACAATCTTCGGCGGTAGTCACGTGCTTGGGTAAAGTTCACTGCCGCGGAAACGATCGGAGCAACCGCGTGCGAACGGGTTAATCTTTCTCCATCCCATGTCCAAAGCACCGTTTCATTCGCAGTACGATGAGTGTCAAAAGAGACCAAAGTAAACGGGGCAAAGGAGCCTAGTCTCATGGATAGAAGACGGTGATCAACCGACTGACTAGAACAGCAACTTGCAAGTTGCTTGATGACCAAGCCGCGGCTGGTCAAATTGCCGTT
The DNA here is from genome assembly GCF_036533775.1 of Vibrio sp. M260112. Taxonomy (NCBI): domain Bacteria; kingdom Pseudomonadati; phylum Pseudomonadota; class Gammaproteobacteria; order Vibrionales; family Vibrionaceae; genus Vibrio; species Vibrio sp. M260112. Next base: position 6,387 of record NZ_JATABH010000047.1, read on the forward strand.
TGGCACCTTTCCTTGGTAAAAATTGAGCAGGCAGACGGTTAAACCATGCTCATTGGTTGAGATCCAGCTGCCACCACCGACAGGGTCAATGGGCATTAAGCAGCGAACGTCATCAATCAATACACTTTGTGGTTCGATTGCTGGTAGGCGAGTTCGTTGTTCATCGCGGTTGAAACAAACCTCATAGTGCGTATTGCCGTGGTAAACCCAAGATAGTGTGCACATAGTTATTGTGCCCTCTGATAGGTGGCAGTGGTTGGTGCGACACCAAAATGATCATCGGATTGCACACCGCGCAGTGAGGCGACGACTTTCGCCATGGCAAAGTGATGGGTTGCATGCAAAGCTGCAAAGGTAAGCTCGCGCACCAGCGTAGACGAAACCTCCTCAACGCTTGTTCGTGAAAGCATAACCTCTGTTTCAACGTTAACTGCCTGATTGAGCTCACTAGATGGCAATCCAAACAGCCATTCAATTAACTCACTAATCTCCTGCTTAGCCATCTCTATGCTGCGCTCAACCGTATGGCCTCGTCGACGAACATTGTAGTCAATGGATGTCGGTTCAAGTTTGATCGCCTGGAATAAATCGAGCCAATGGCGAAAGTGTTCACCGATAGAACTGCTTACATGCGGATGAGCAATAAAAAGATAGTCATCGTCGCTGAGGGTTTCGAGAAATTCATAGCCTTGATTTAACGTTTCGATGCATCCCATTACCGCGAGGGAAGGGTGTATCTGTGCGTCATTCTCTGAGCTTGTCGTTAGATTTTTCATCGTTTGCTCCTAAACTAGCAATTCAGTTAATCCGTCATTGGGTAGCGCTGTGTTAGCCGCTTTTCTTCTCGCCAAGCTCGAAGTAATGCGCCCAAGCTTGGTGTTTTGTGTCCCTGCTTTTTTTGCTTAGCGCCAATTTGATAGAGCAGACGATATTGAGTTAATAGCGTCGAAAAAATCTCTCTTAGGCGGGTATCGCTATCCCAAATATGCGCAGCTTCGCTACTGGCACCATTGATCTCTAAGATGTCGAAACATTCCCCATTCATTAATGCGTGAATATCTCTGAACTTGATATCGAGACGGCCGTAATTGAAACCCTCAAACTCAGTGAGAATCGTATCTAGCTGCTGCTCAAGTGCCGGCGTAATGAACTGATTACCATCACGAAAAATAGCGCCACGAGAATGGCTACCCGCAAACGCCAATTGGAATTGGTTGTTAGCTGGAATGACGAGGTCGAAGTGCTCACTGTGGCGTGGTAGGTAGAGATGCTGTAACTTGCCCGCTCTAGGACACTTATCAATCAATTGTTGTAGGGTCGATTGACCATCTCCAACCACATACGGTGAATATTTCAACGTAATCGAGATGATCCTGCCTTTGGTTTCACCGGGCTGTCTGACGTAAAAAACGCCTGCTTCTGCGCTGTACGGTGACTTCTTCTGAAGCAGAAAGCGTCCGGAGAGAGGAAAGCTTTCGATGTACTCTCTCAGTTGTTGATTGGAATGAATCAGCTTGACACCGACACCACGGCAACCCAGATCAGGTTTAGCCACTAGTGGATAGCTCAGGTTCGCCGCGTCGAGTTGCTGTAACGACTCATTTAGTAGGTCATCAGTGTGGTTTGAGGATTTGAACAAGGTAATAAAGGGCAAAATCCATTGATTCGCTGTCTCGCCTGCCGAGGTGAATATATCGTGTTTGGATTCTCCCACCATGCCACTCAACTTAATCGCAGGGTTAGCAATAAGCGGCAGTGCCCAATCTCGGTGCGCCATACTTAACACGGCACTTTGGAGTACAACGGGAGTGTAGAAAAACCATGCGGGTAGGAATTCAAAAGGCGAGATAACTCGCTTTGGTTGCTCTAAAACGGGCATTCCCGCGTTGACCATTCCCTGTGGAATGACGTCAAGGTTAGCGAGCTCTATCATAGGTATCCCTTAATAGCGTTTTGGTTAGAAGTTTGTTTACAAGCACCATCAGGAAGCCCCCCAGTGGAATGAGCACCCAACCTGACTGGTGTTGTTGAAACCACTGCGCGTTACCAAGTTGGAAGAAAGAACCGAAAATAAGCACCGTCCATAAAGCGGTTGCTGTGAGTACGGCGAACAAGAATGTGGTTTTGGCTACACCAAGAAATCCACTTAATGTGAATCCGACGGTTCGTAATCCCGGAATGAATCGCACCAAAAATAGCGTCATAAACGCTCGTCGATGCAATATGTGTCGCAGACTTCTCGTCCGCTGATAACGGAACAAACGATAGCGAAGAAAACGAACTCTTTGTGCCATTTTGCCGATCATATACAGCCCAAGATCACCTGAACTAATGCCGGCAAAGACAGCGAGTAGAGCAATCGACGTTGGCAGTGCTTGCTCGACTGCCAAGCTTGCCGCCGTAACGATCGCAAGATCTTCTAGCAGATACGAAAGTAGGACGATACCGAGGAATAGCGCCAAGAGAGATAGATTGCCTTGAAGCAACCAGACTTCAACGGCCTTTGATATATCTGTCATAACTGATCCCCATCAATCCTTAGCGCAAAACAGTACCAACTAGAAATAACTTAGATAAGTCATTTCTAGGTAAAGTGGTCATAACATTCACAGAATTTCTAAATGCCACTCAGCTAAAGAAAGGGAGGAGTTAAAAAAAATTTCATCAATAGATGATAATTACTAAACGCTCTTGGAGACTAATCGGACTAAAGTGAGCTCTTTTATCCTAAAGATTTATCTAGGATGTTCAGTAAATCCTGATTAATTAGCGCCTTATTCCGATGTGGTAGATGATATTGATTCTCAACGTGTGATTTTAATTCATTACATATGTAACTAATAAATCTAATATAAATTTTATATATGAAGCTGTTTCATATTTTGATAATTAGTTGCCTGTTAACATTTTTTTAACCTTTGTCATTCGGTAACTATGTGATGCGGTTTGCTATAAGGAGTCACAAATGCAAGTAAGCATCACAACAACAAAAACAATGATCGCGACGGTTATCAGCACCACCCTTCTATCAGGGTGTTATTGGGATGATCCTGAGAAAGCAGCGAAATACGTCAGCAGTAAAATCGACCGAGACGATGTGGTAGAACACTTAGTCGAGTTGGAAGGTCGTGCATCGAAAACCAGTGATGGAAGTTCTGTTACACGAGCGACTGGAACACAGGGCTATGCAGAATCACTAGACTATATTGTCGATACGATGAAGGAGCACAACTACCAAGTTTCTATCCAAGAGTTTGATTTTAGAGCTTGGGAGGAATTGGCTGGAACACAGCTAAGTGTTAACGGTACTCGCTTGATTGGTGTCAGAGAGGCAGGAGAAGGCGTTGATGCTGATTTTGCTGTTATGTCCTATTCGGGTAAGTCAAACGGTACTTTAGCCGCACAAGCAGCCTTTGTGACGCCTGATTTTCGATTTGATGCACCAGACTATGATGATACTGATGGTTGTGAATCAGCGGACTTTATAGGCAAAGACGTCGCAGACAAAATTGCCATCATCCAGTGTGGTGAATGGCACCTTGGGTAACGACAGTACAGCGACGATACCTGCTTTTGGCGCGCGCTACGAATTAGGCAAACAGTGGTACGACTTAAGCAAGACGACTGACGTGCCTGTTAGTCTTCAGCTCAGCGTACAAGATGACGTTGTTCTGACGCAGAATATCATCGCCGAAACAAAAGGTGGTGATGAGAATCAGGTGGTTATGTTAGGCGCGCACCTTGATTCTGTTCCTGAAGGTCCCGGCATCAACGATAATGGTTCCGGTACAGCTGGGTTATTGGAATATGCCGTCACACTGGCAAATCTGAATGCCCCAGTGAAAAACAAAGTTCGCTTTGCTTGGTGGGCCGCAGAAGATGCCGATCAATTTGGTGGTCAGATTGATGTGGCTTACGACAAATGCTACCACCAAGCCTGTGATGATTTGAATAACATCAGTCAGACAACGTTGTACGTGAACACTCAGTCGTTGGCGTACGTGAAGACCTTCTATGCATTCAGCCAGCCGGTATTCCCACAGCAACAGCCTGAAGTTGTTCCAGCGCTGCGTACCATGGACGCAGTGTTCGTTCCTCAGAACAAGCTGCGTGTGGGGGAGAAGTTAAAAGCGGCGGATAGTGTTTCAGATCATGACCACTTCCACGGTGACTTTGACCAAGACCGTCAATAAGCGAGTAGAAAATAAAAGCCGCACGCGAGTCTAAGGTGCGGCTTAATTATTCCTAGTTGAAAGCATGGTTCTTCTAGGATTCACTCATGGATTAGACGCTAGTACCTTGACTAAGAACGTAATTCAATCCGCCGAGAATCGCGGCCACTTGTGCATCGTTACACTCTTCATTGGTGACTTTCGGGCTGTCTGGATAGACTTCTGTTGTCGTGCCATAAACACAGTTTGTCACGCCGCCACATAGCCCCAGCTTAACCATAGGGTAGTTGATCACCCCGTGCTGAACGACAGCAGAACCAATGATTTTTCCTTTCTCATCAGCGGGCGCGATATGCGTGACCTTCGCAACGGATTCGATAACCGCCGCTTGAAACTCTGATTGAGGGTTTTCTGTGTCGCCGACCGTGTAGAAACCGTCGGGAATCATACCTTCAATGTATTCAATACCATCGCGAGCTGCTAGAGCAGGGCGAAACTCGTCTTCATCGCTGTCTGTGGTTTCATGCAGGTCGATATGAACTAGGATGTTGCCTTGGATAGAGGCGACTAGCGCCATCAGATTGGCGGATTCTTCCGCTGGGCTATCGGCATAGAATGAACGGTTAGGGTCGATAGCCAATGGATTCCAACGATTGATGGTTTCGTAACCCCACGGGCTGACACAAGGGGCGACGATAATATTGAAGTGCTGACTGTAAGTGGCCATTTCATCTGCGGCGAATTGGAGTGCACCGTGCACGCCACTGGTCTCGTAGCCATGTACACCACCAGTCACCAAAACGACGGGTTTCGATATGTCCCAATTCTTAGTTTTGATGCAAAAAAGCGGGTAGCGTTTAGGGTCATAAGAGAGCGCACCATATTGCTCGACATCAAATTGGTTTTTAAGAGCGAGAATCTTAGGGACGACTTGTTGCTGATATTCGCGTTTAATAGTGGTTTGTTGACGCCATGCGATTTTTTCCGCTTCGCCCCATTTTTGCCCAGGGGTTCCGATTGGATAAGTGTAAGTACTGCGCATTACCTTGCCTTTATTGTTATTGGAAAATTGCACCTAGGATAGAGTGCTGTAACCGTACAGGCAAATGTTCTATCGCTGAAATAAAAAGATTGACTGTGTGCTGACGTCAATTGAGTTTGAGCTTTAGCGTTGCGGTGTTACATTTAGTTACATTGAACCTAATTTAATATGAGAAGAAACAATGGCAGGTGCAAGTTTATTAACGTTACTTGATGACATTGCAACGGTTTTAGATGACGTTGCTTTGATGTCTAAAGTGGCTGCCAAAAAAACGGCTGGCGTGCTTGGAGACGACCTCGCGCTCAATGCCCAGCAAGTGTCAGGGGTAGCGGCTGAGCGAGAAATTCCAGTAGTCTGGAGTGTGGCGAAAGGCTCGTTTCGCAACAAGCTGATACTGGTTCCAGCCGCGCTATTAATCAGCGCTTTCATCCCTTGGCTTATTATGCCTTTACTGCTAATTGGTGGTTTGTTTTTGTGCTACGAGGGCGCAGAAAAGATCATTGAGAAGTTCACCCATCAACCGAATGAAAGTGAAGATAAAACCATTGAAACGACGCTTTCTATCGAAGAGTATGAACGTAACAAGATCGCTGGAGCAATCCGTACCGACTTTATTTTATCCGCCGAGATTATTGTCATTGCACTAGGTACGGTTCAGGGACAGTCAACGACAACTCAAATATTGGTTGTGAGCTTAATCGCTGTGCTTATGACGATAGGTGTCTACGGGCTAGTGGCTGGAATTGTAAAGCTCGATGATCTGGGTTTTTACCTAGAACGTTGCTCGCAAGGGCGAGGGCTTCGTTCCGCATTGGGGCGCGGATTGATCACTTTTGCACCAAAGCTAATGAAAGCATTGGCGGTGATAGGAACTGCGGCAATGTTTTTGGTTGGCGGTGGCATCGTTGTCCATAACGTTCCAGCCATTCACCACTGGATTGAACCCATTATCATGGACATCCCAAATCTGTCATTAGCAAAAGCGCTGTTTCCTTCATTGCTTAACGGCTTGATTGGTGTGGTTTGTGGTCTTGTTGTTGTGGCGATATGGCACGTGATATCGAAGCTAAAACGTTAGTCATCGATTTCTACAGGGCTCGACAATCGAGCCCTATTCTCCGATTTCGTCACCCTCATTGCTTTCACCCTTGGTGATTTTCTCTAGTGCAGAAGTGAGCAGTTCGCTGGTTTGTGCTCCTGAAATGAGATGCTTTCTATCAATGATAATTGCTGGAACCGCGTTAATCCCTGCTTCAAGCCACTGCTGCTCTGTTGACGCAACGGCTTGCGCCCAACTGTCATCATTGAGGATGTTACCCGCCAGCTCGATATCTAGTCCTACAGACTGAGCACATTCAATCAACACTTGTGGATCGCTGACATCTTTTGCACCTGAGAAATAGGCTTCAAACAATGCCATTTCAAGTTCAAACTGTTTATTTTCACTCTGTGACCACATCAATAACTGATGTGCTTTACGGGTGTTGTAGATTTTCATCCCATCATAAAAGTTAAACTTAAAACCCACTTCTCGGCCAAGCTGAGTAAGGGTCTCTCGTGCCGCAATACTGGCTTCTTCAGATATGCCATATTTTTCGTGTAAGTGCTCACGCAGGTTTTGGCCTTCGGTGCCCATTGCGGGATTCAATTCGAACGGATGCCAGTGGATCTCAGCTTCAATACTCTCACTGAGACTGGCAAGAGCATGCTCGAGTCGTTTGTAACCGATAATACACCATGGGCAAACGACATCTGAAACGATGTCTATTCGAATTTTGTTCATCTCAACGTCCTTCTACTACTGCTATCAATAATTATAGAGAGCTTAATGATAAGATTTGAGCATTACTTCGCAATTTGAGCAGCTCTACGCCCAGTTACTACTACGTTAAAAAATGGCTTGAGGCTGAAGTCGTGGCCTGTCCTGTTTTGATAGGATAGCGAAATCAATGATGACGCCTAGCTTGCACTAGGTATATTGTTAAGGAAATCGTGATGTTAACTGCTCACGCGACAGATGTAATTTTGCATGCGTTTGACTGGCCTTATCCTCTAGTTGAACAACGAGCTCGCCAAATTCAGCAAGCGGGCTATAAATATGTTCTGGTCTCCCCGCCAATGAAGTCGTTAAAAAAAACGCAGGGGACAAAGTGGTGGCAACGCTATCAGCCTCAAGACTATCGTGTTATTGATAATCAATTGGGAAATTATCAACAGTTTAAGTCGATGCTTAATGCCCTTAAACAGCATGGGATTGGCATCTATGCGGATGTGGTCTTCAACCATATGGCGAACGAATCGTCAGTGCGCAACGATCTACAGTATCCATCGACTACCGACCTAGACGACTACCAAGCCAACAAAGAGTACTATCAAAATCAACGTTTGTTTGGAGATCTCTCTAAGCCACTGTTTGACCATGATGATTTTGTTGAGGCATTTGGTATTGAAGATTGGCAAGATCGTTGGCAAGTACAAAACGGACGTATTACGAGTGGCCCTAGCGACCCAGGTTTACCAACGTTACGTGTGTGCACCAATGTCATCTCGCAGCAGCAGTCTTACTTAAAGTCTTTGAAGAAACTCGGAGTGAAGGGGTTTCGCATTGACGCTGCGAAACATATGACGCTAGAACATCTTAAACAGGTATGGACTGATGAAATTTGTCAGGACATACATATCTTTGGCGAAATCATTACTAGCGGCGGCGCAACTCAGCCAGAGTATGAGCTGTTCCTTGAGCCATATCTGGCTCAGACGCGGCTAGGGGCTTACGATTTTCCACTGTTTCAAACCTTGTATGACGCATTGCAGCCAAAGGGCAGTCTGAAGAGTCTGGTCGACCCGTACTGTTTTGGTCAGGCACTCTCTGAGACGCGAGCGATCACGTTCGCAATTACTCATGACATACCCAATAACGATGTGTTTGCGAATTTGGTGATGACCCAAGCACAAGAATGGTTAGCTTATTGCTATCTGTTGGGACGAGATGGTGGTGTTCCGCTTATTTATACCGATCTGGATACCAGTGGCATTCATGGCAAAGATCAGCAACCGCGTTGGCTTAAGACGTGGAATGATCCGCAGATGCTTGCAGCAATTGATTTCCACAATCGTATGCACGCTAAACCGATGACCATGATTGAGGCTGGTGATGATCTACTGGTCTTCGCTCGAGGAGAAGAAGGTATGGTTATTCTCAATAAATCGGTCAGAGCTAAAAGCGTTGAACTAAGCAGCAGCACAACTTGGATTGATCTACTGACAAAGCAGAAGTTCCTTTCTAAGGCTGGCATCTGTCATCTAGATGTGCCAGCACAAAGCGCACGGATGTTAATTACGGATTAATACAATAGGCGCACCAGTTACGGTGCGCCTTACTCTTTCTGGGTTGAGATTAGACGGTAAATTTGTTCAAAATACTGTCTTGTTCGCGAATGTTTTCGGTTTGAGCCTGCATGGCAATGTTGGCATTATTTGCGGCTTCTGCAACCTGAGTGGACAAGTCTTTGATCTTCACTGTGTTGTTGTTTATCTCTTCGGCGACTAAGCTTTGCTCTTCGGCGGCTGAAGCGATCTGAATGTTCATGTCACTGATTCGCTGAATGGCATCGCGAATGCTTTCGAGTGCTCTGTTGGCCTCCTGAGCTCTCTCGACAGCGGTGCTAGCAGTTGTTTTACTCATATTCATGGCATTCGACACAGACGTTGCCCCTGCCTGTAATTGCTCAATCATGTTACGGATTTCCGTGGTAGATTCCTGAGTTCGTTGCGCGAGCGTGCGAACTTCATCAGCCACGACCGCAAAACCACGCCCCGATTCACCTGCGCGAGCCGCCTCAATCGCTGCGTTGAGTGCCAGCAAGTTTGTTTGGTCTGCGATGTCATTAATGACTTTGAGTATGGTTTCAATGTTGTCTGTTGCAGATTCTAGGACTTTAACTTCCTCGACCGCCTCATCAATTTTCTGAGAAAGATTGTCGATAGCACTGGTTGTTTCGCTGACAACAGATGTCCCGATACTGGTTGCATCATCGGCTTCTTTTGCCGCAGCCCCTTGAGCATTGTTGGCGACATCGCCTGACGTGGTGGCCATTTCATGCATCGCGGTGGCCAACTGTTCCAGTTCGTGAAGTTGGTCTTGCAGTGCTGAAGCCGATTCTTGCAAGCCGACAGAAGTCATTTCTGAACCTCGCAAAATTTCAGAACCGATCGCTTTAGACTGAGTAATCAGTTGCTGGAGCTGGCTGGTAAAATCGTTAAACCCACTGGCGAGGATAGAGAACTCTTTGTCAGTCTTGGTATCAAGACGTTGCGTCAGATCCCCTTGACCAGAAGCTACGTCCTGAATGGCATCGCTGAGCGAATCGAGAGGGCGCATCAATGTTTTGATCAAAACCAAAAGGATGACGATACTGATAACCAATGCAATCACCGTGTAGATGATGGAGCTGTTTCTCAGGTCAGCAAGAGATTGATATGCGATCTCTTCATCAAGTACTACACCAATATACCAATCTTCGCCGGGCACTTTGGCGAAGTCGAGAGTGTACTCTTTACCATCGATAATGGCTTCTTGGGGCTGGTCTTTAATCTGTGTATCGCCTAAGAACTCTTTCATAGGCTTACCATTTAACGCTGTCGTTGGGTGCGCAATGGTTGTGCCATCACCAGAGACGATAAACACGTACCCCGCGTTAAAGAGATCGACCTTGTTAACCAGTTCAGCGAGTGCGGCCAAGCTCACGTCATAAAATATCGCACCAATAAATTTACCGTTATCTCGCACTGGGGTGGCGATCGAAACCAGTATTTCACCCGTGCCTGAATCTGCGTATGGCGCAGTAATGATGAGCTTTCCAGAGTTTTTCGCGTCAATATACCATGGTCTGACACGGGGATCCCAACCTGCACCAGGGTCCCATGATGCTTCATTACCTATGTGTGAACCGTCGCTTTCAAACCCTAACCCAGCAAGGAGGAAAGTCTCTTTTATCACAGGTCGGGTGATAACCTCGGAAATAGCGTCAGGTGAAAGGTCAAGCTCAAGCATACTTGTGGCATAAGAGGCTATCGCTTTACGAGCATTAATTTCAGATGCGGTCGTGTCTCGGACACCGTTAACGATTTCGGTGACGCTAGAAGTAACCTGAGATTTCACTTCACTTCGAACAATATAGTATTGCTGAAGAGTCAGAAGTGTAACAGTCGCTAAAAGCAGGACAGACGAAGCGGCCACAATCTTATGGCTAAATTTCATTTCATGATCCTCATAACTATAGATAAACTCTTTATTTATAGATCTATAGTTATGAAATGAGTATTCAGCCAGAAAAAACTAAAACTTTTCTATCAGTTAAAGGCCGAGTATGGTTTTCTCTAATCCCGTCAACAACGATTCGTTACCATCAAATAGCGTCGAGACAACTTGTGCGCGTTTTTTACCAGACTTCATCTGCTTACATGCCTCTCTAACCGTTAGGACTAATTGGAGTTCATTGGCTAATGAAGAAGTTTGATTCACTTTCCAGTGATTGATTTTCTGGCTGAGTTTGCTCTCTTTTAGAACCGGTTTTAAAGAGGTGAGTTCTTGGCGTAAAACCGCCAGCAAGTCGAGTTGTGCTTCGCGGTTGGCGACGAGTGTTGCGAGTCGATTAAGCACGGCTGCCATTAACTCATTGAGCTCAACATATCCACCTTGCTTAGGTAATTGAGACGTGACACGTGACGACACTTGTACAGAACGAACGAGGGTTTTCGGCGTATAAGTTATCGCTGTCAGGGCGTCGAAAGGTAACCAGAAAGATTGTCCCGCTTCTACTGCATACTCTTGTTTACCGAGTTTAACCAATACCAAGCCCTTCTCAACGCAAATAAGCTGATGTTTCAGCAGCTTTTTTCGTGATGTAGAAACAAGGAAGTCGTATAGCTCAGATTGGAAAGAGATTGCGTAGTGCATGGTGTCGCTCATCGGTAAAGGGGCGCTAAGATTAACGCTTATTGTTAAAAAAGCCAACTTTGTGGAAGGTATCGCCCAATTTCCGATAAAGAGTCTGGTCTGACCTTGCCGATTCTGCGAGAACTGTAGCTGCTAAGAACCATTTCTCAGCGTAGAATAGTGCGGCTTTTTACCTAACGAACAGAATAATGACGACAAACACAGACCCTTTTATTGAGATTCGTCCTTACAATGACGATGAAATTCCCGCGGCAATTGACCGCTTAGTTAATGATGAAGAATTCATCAGTGCGATTTTACAGCACCGCTTTTCAAACCACGCTGGTTGGTTTAAAACCTTAATGTCGCCAGTGGTTAAGATATACCTGAAGATGAAATGGTCCAAGCTCAAGTCGGTTGAGACCATACAACTTGAGGTTAAGAAGTATCTAGATCAAACCCTTAAGTCCACAACTCGAGGCGTGACTTACAGTGGTCTGGATAATTTAGACACAGAGCAGGCTTACCTGTTTGTTTCTAACCATCGTGATATCGCGATGGATCCTGCTCTGGTTAACTATGGTCTGTTCAAGAATGGCCATAAGACAGTCCGTATTGCTATCGGTGACAACCTGCTGAAAAAGCCTTGTGCGACTGAGCTGATGAAGCTCAACAAAAGCTTTATTGTTAAACGTTCAGCCAAAGGCCCTCGCGAAATGATGAAGGCCCTCGGTACTTTGTCTGGGTATATCAAACACTCTTTGGATACTGGTCACTCAATCTGGATCGCTCAGAAAGAAGGCCGCGCAAAAGATGGTAACGATTTTACCGATCCAGCAATCTTAAAAATGTTCCATGTCGAAGGTCGAAAGCTCAAGCTCTCATTTCCTGACTACATCAAGACGCTAAAAATTGTTCCGGTTTCTATCTCTTACGAAAACGACCCATGTGATATTGCGAAAGCCATCGAGTTGCATGCTAAAGATTCTGTCGGCAGTTACGAGAAAGGCGAGTTTGAAGATATTGAAAGCATTATCCAAGGTATTGTTGGCGATAAAGGACACGTGCATGTCGCATTTGGTGATGTGATTGAGCAGGACTTTGAAACACCTGAAGCACTGGCTCAAGAAATTGATCGTCAGATTCATGCTAACTACAAGCTATTCCCAATCAATGAGCTTGCTGCGGGCAATGAACAAGTGGATGAACAGGTCAAAAAGACGTTTGCCGAAAAGTTGAACTTACTACCAAAGGATGCCCAGCCTTATTTGGTTGCCAGTTATGCCAACCCAGTAAAGAACCGCCCATAGTGGCTAGGCGTTGAGTTTCTAAAGCCTCATGCTCTGCATGGGGCTTTTTTATTTGACTGAGGCTAGGGAGCAACGGCTCCACCCAACGTTAAGTTTGTTGGCCACTTAGTAATGCGATTGCCACCTAGGAAAATATTCCCTTTTACCGTCATCGTTTCGGGAAACTGAGTGATCTTCGAACCGCCTATATACAAATTCCCATCGACTGTTAAGCCCTCTGGAAGTGATTCGAGTGGCGTACGTATGACACTGAGATCGCCTTTTACTCTGAATCGTGGAGGAAGAGAGGTGACTGGTGTATCAGTTAAATTAATATAGCCGCCGACTTTCACCCCACTGGGCCAACGAGTAATTTGGGAACCGATCAGGTTAGCAAATCCACGAATATTGATCCCTTTTGACAATTTCTTTAAGCCACTGTTGGAGGCATCTAAATTGCCTTGGATATCCATTCCTTGCGGAAGATGTTGAATTTGGGTTTTTGCGATGTTGAGATTGCCTTGGACAACAAGTCCTGCGGGAAGCTCGGTATAGGGTTTATTACGCAAATCCAGATTACCGTAGTTGTCGAGATGATTGAGAATACGGAACTGGTCGAGTGGTTTCGCGTAGGCAACAAAACACAGCGAGCAGAGCAATGGGATTAAGTAAAGTGGGTTGCGAATCATAGCCAGTAGATGAGTTACTTTTAGGTCACTATGAGTTCTAGGCTAGAGCAGGTCAATGACAATGACAAGCAAAGTCAAAAAAACGGGCACAAGCGCCCGTTTTATAAAGAATAAATCACTGATTATCGTGCTAGCGATCGAGTTTTTAACTCAAAAATCAGTTTCTCTGCACTCACTTCAAATTTAAAACGAGCGGTTAACTCTGATGACTCGTCATCAATTGGCGTTACTTCGTGCTCTACATTCGCGCACACTTGCTGAGCGAGTTGAATGTACTTGTTTAGCTCAGCTTCTAAAAGGGTTTTACCTGCTGCATAGATGGTTACTTCAGCAACATCATCGCCTTCTTTAATGATGAAACCCATTTCGCCTGCGCAGCCACATGCCTCGCATACTTGATCTTGTTCGGTGCTCATTTAGACATCCTCCTACAAATAATGTGGCTATATTAGCGAGTTATTTGATGTTTATCCATAAAAAGCACTGTGTCAGGTTTCAGTGTAAGCGCAGCATGATATGTTGACAGTTGAGTAATTTTTAATCTTTTGTTCGATAATAGTTCTTGTTTGACTGTGAGGTAGATCAACTAATGACGAAAATACGTGTCATTATTTTGTCATAGTGCCATTCATTTCGTTGTCAGAACTAACAATTTGTAAGATTATCGATAGCTCACAATTATATTAAAAAAATAATGCCTTGTGGGTTATAGAAACACACAAAGTGTCTCTATAAATATTTAGCTTGCACAACAATTAGGTAGTTCATGCGGTTTAGCCGTTGTTTGATCTTTGTGTTTCATAAGAGACATGGTTTCTATTGTTACATGACGGGTTGAAGTGAAAGCTAGTCACTTGGCGTCAATAATTGACTCAATATGAGTTTAGACGGATTTACAGAGAGAAGAGCCTGAACATGCCAAAGCGTAGTAAAGAAGATACCGAAATCACGATTCAGAAAATCATGGATGCGGTTGTTGATCAGCTTTTGCGTCTCGGTTATGACAAAATGTCGTACACCACACTGAGCCAGCAAACTGGTGTTTCGAGAACCGGCATCAGCCACCATTTTCCGAAGAAGACCGATTTCACCGCCGCACTAGATGGTCGAATCTTCAAGATGTTTGTTGACCACGTAGAGTTCGATAATGGGTTGGATGCCTTTTCATCTAGTTGGATCGCAGCGTTGGATAATGAAGAGTTTCGTGCCATCCTTCGCTTGCTTTTTCACCATATTGTTACATCTCAGAGCACACACGAGTTTGCAAGCAATGGCATTGACCGCTTGTACAAGATGGCTGAAACACAATTCGGTGAGGGTAGTGCGAAAGAGCTGGAGTGGTTAATTGGTAAATCACTCATTCGTATGGCTAAATAGCCAATCGTCAAAGCCTTCTTCGGAAGGCTTTTTGGTCTTAATTAAATTCGCCACTTCTCTTCTTCTCTCTCCTAACTCGATACGTTTTCTCATCGAGCGGCAAGATTTAGTCACCCAGCAACTGAGTCAGCTAAACTATTTTTAGCAATGTGAGTGCATTTGTAGATCGCCAATTTTCACGTGGTCTACCATTAAAATGTTGCTAATTAATTTTTTTTGTAACTGTTTGGCTAATAAAGCATCAATGCACTGTATTTGGTAACTCGGTGGTCTGCTACACTGTGATTGTTACAACAACCAATAGAGGAGTAGGTGTACGCATGACTTTTCCCGTCCTTATATGCGATGACTCCGCTTTAGCGAGAAAGCAAATGGCTCGCTCACTGCCTGCTTCGCTAAATGCTGACATTTCCTTTGCTGTGCACGGCTTAGACGCTCTGGAACAGCTGGAAAAGCAAGAATTTAAATTAATGTTTCTCGACCTGACCATGCCTGAGTTGGATGGTTTTGGTACGTTAGAGGAAATTGCGAATCGAAACATCGATATCTCCGTAGTGGTGGTATCTGGTGATATTCAACCTAAAGCTAAAGAACGAGTGATGTCTCTTGGTGCTAAGGCATTTGTCCAAAAGCCCATAGATAAAGATATCCTCAATAGCGTTCTTAAACAGTTGGTTGAACCCGTTACTCAACCTCGGATTGTGACGCCCGTTTCCATCGAGCTACCCATTTTGCGTCGTCGAGATGTCTATATGGAGGTCGCTAACGTCGCGATTGGCCGCGCTGCTGATGCGCTTGCGCGACATTTCGATGTGTTTGTTCACTTACCGCTACCCAACGTCAATATTTTTGAAGTGAGTGAACTTCACATGGCGTTGCGAGATCTCGCCGAAAACGATCAGGTTTCTGGTGTTTGCCAAGGCTTTAGTGGTGAGGGGATTGCCGGAGAAGCGTTAGTTTTACTTAGTGATTCGAGTGTTTCTGATCTCAAGAAATTGATGAAAGTTCCCGCTGATAGTGAAGAGCTCGAGGAGCTGGAACTGCTTATGGATGTGTCAAACATACTCGTGGGCTCTTTTCTCAATGGCCTTGGTCAACAAGCAGAAGTGCGTTTTTTCCAAAGCTCACCCGTCCTGCTGGGGCAGCATATTTCTATCGATTCGGTCATTTCTTCCACTTCAGGATCGTTTAAGAAAACCATGACATTTGAAGTCAGCTACAACATTGATGGCACTTCAATTCGTTGTGATTTGCTGTTTATGTTTGTCGACGAGTCTTTGCCGTTGCTAGATAACAAACTCGCTTATTTGATGGAGGACTTCTGATGTTAAATCTTCCAGCTGAATTTGAGCAATTCCATTGGATGGTCGACATGGTACAGAATGTCGACTTAGGACTGGTCGTTCTCGACAAAGATCATAACGTT
The DNA here is from genome assembly GCF_036533775.1 of Vibrio sp. M260112. Taxonomy (NCBI): domain Bacteria; kingdom Pseudomonadati; phylum Pseudomonadota; class Gammaproteobacteria; order Vibrionales; family Vibrionaceae; genus Vibrio; species Vibrio sp. M260112. Next base: position 22,320 of record NZ_JATABH010000047.1, read on the forward strand.
CAGGTTTGGAACGGCTTCATGACTCATCATAGTGGTGTACAAGCACATGATGCGATAGGTAAGTCCTTGTTTGAGCTCTTCCCTGAAATTCCTCAGGAGTGGTTCAGATTGAAAACCAAACCAGTCTATGATTTAGGCTGTCGAAGCTTTATCACTTGGCAACAACGCCCTTACTTGTTTAAGTGCCGCAACGTACGCCCAGTGACTCAGCAAGCAGATTTTATGTACCAGAACATCACGCTTAATCCGATGCGAACCCCAACAGGGGAAATCCGATCCTTGTTTCTTTCAATTCAAGACGCGACCGCAGAAGCTCTGGTGTCAATAAATCAATAATTTGCCAACAACGCCAAGGAACTCCTTGGCGTTGTCGTCTAAGCTATAGAGTCGATTCCAGCCAAGATACACACTATGAAACTCTCTATCCCTAGTTCACTTTTTACTGGCCAACAAGTTAAACGAGGCGAACAACGTGCTGCGCAACTCGCCGGCGTAGAGATGTACACCTTGATGCAACGTGCGGGCGGTTCGGCTTATGACTTGCTCAAGCGACTCTATCCTCAAGCCTCACGTTTGTTGATACTCGTTGGTAGTGGCAATAATGGTGGAGATGGTTTCGTTGTGGCCAAACTCGCTCAAGCGGATGGCATGAACGTCACCGTAGCGCTATACGGGGACGAGTCCAAGCTCGCGGGGGATGCGCTGAAGGCTAAGCAAGAGTGGCTGAACTGCGGCGGAGAGTTTACCTCTCTTGAGTCTCTTGACCTAGAGAGGCTCGATGTTGACGTGGTAGTGGATGGTTTGCTGGGGACGGGGCTTTCGGGCGATGTTCGACTACCACTCCAGAATCAGATTGAGCGCGTAAATCATCTTGATCTGCCTACCTTATCAATTGATCTTCCGTCAGGTCTGTGTAGCGATACGGGACGTGTATTCGGCAAAGCGATACGCGCCAATCACACCATAACGTTTATCGGTGTAAAACAGGGTTTGATGACGGGACAGGCGCGTGAGGTAACAGGGCAAATCCACTTCGCAGGATTGGGGGTAGACGGAGAATTTCTTCAGTGTGAAAAAGCGTCTAGCTCTCTGCTCGATATCGATGAGATGCGTGACGTATTGCCGCGTCGCAAACCCACAGCCCATAAGGGGCATCATGGGCGCTTGCTTTGTTTGGGGGGCAATGAAGGTTTTGCTGGTGCGATAAGATTATGTGCGAGCGCCGCCGCACGTAATGGAACTGGGTTGATTAGAGCACTATGCCATGTCCATTCCAGCATCGCTCTTCAGGTCAGTTGTCCTGAGGTGATGACTCAAGCTTGGAACCATCAATACGATGCTTTGCACCACGCGATATCAGAGGCTGATGTCATTGCGATTGGCCCAGGGTTAGGTAAGGATGAGTGGGCGCAAGAAATTTATCGAGCAACGGTCTGTGTCGACAAACCCAAAATCGTTGATGCCGATGGACTCAACCTGTTGGCTGTTGACTGCCATCGGGATCCGTTACGAATTATCACACCGCATCCTGGAGAAGCCGCAAGATTACTGCAATGCGGTGTCAAGCAAGTGGAGCAAGATCGATTCTCGGCAGTGCGAGAGTTGCAAGCGAAGTTTGGCGGTGTCGTCGTCCTAAAGGGCGCTGGTACCTTGGTTTGCGACGAAACGGATATCTTTGTCTGTTATGCGGGTAATGCAGGTATGGCAACAGGTGGAATGGGCGATGTACTAACAGGGATCATCGCTGCGATGCTTGCACAAGGTCTTAGCTTGGTTAATGCCGCGAAAGTGGGAGTGCTGCTCCATAGCGCGGCGGCAGATGAACTGGCACATCAAGAAGGCCAAATTGGCTTGTTGGCGAGTGATGTGGTGCACCACTCTCGTACGGTTCTCAATAATTGGCTTTCTGACTAATAATCGAACTTTTTTCAGCCATTTCTGTGACTTCGATTGTTATTTCACGCTAATCCGTTACAATGCTTGCTCGTTCCTGAGTTGTGCATCCGTATTTGCATATAAAAGGACAAATCCTCTTGTCTTTAACGCCTTGATTTTCTAGTTAAAGATACGTTTAAAATACACGTGTTGCTTGGTGTGCAACACCACTGTAAAGGACAGTTAAATGCCTATTATTACTCTTCCTGACGGCAGTCAGCGTCAATTTGACAACCCAGTTTCTACTCTTGATGTTGCTCAATCTATCGGTCCTGGTCTTGCGAAAGCAACCATTGCTGGACGTGTAGATGGTAATCGTGTTGACGCTTGTGATCTTATTGAACAAGACGCAAGCCTAGAAATCATCACAGTAAAAGATGAAGTTGATGGTCTGGAAATCGTACGCCACTCATGCGCTCACTTGCTAGGTCATGCGATCAAGCAACTTTTCCCTGAAGCGAAAATGGCGATTGGTCCAACTATCGATAGCGGTTTCTACTACGATATCGACTTAGAGCACTCACTCACGCAAGAAGATCTTGAAAAGATTGAAAAGCGTATGCACGAGTTGGCAAAGACTAAGTACCAAGTGATCAAGAAAAAGGTCAGCTGGCAGGAAGCACGCGATGCATTTGAAGCTCGCGGTGAAACATACAAGATGGAAATCTTGGACGAAAACGTTGCACGTGATGATCGTCCAGGCTTATACCATCACGAAGAATATGTCGATATGTGTCGTGGTCCACACGTTCCACACATGGGATTCTGTCAGCACTTTACCCTACTGAATGTAGCTGGTGCTTACTGGCGTGGTAACAGTGACAACAAGATGCTGCAACGTATCTACGGTACTGCATTCCACGATAAAAAAGCGCTTAAAGCTCACCTAACTCGTTTAGAAGAAGCGGCGAAGCGCGACCACCGTAAAATCGGTAAGCAATTAGACCTATTCCACATGCAGCAAGAAGCACCTGGCATGGTGTTCTGGCATCACAATGGTTGGTCTATCTTCCGTGACCTAGAAGTATTCGTTCGTTCGAAACTAACAGAGTACGGTTACCAAGAAGTAAAAGGTCCACTTATCATGGATCGTGTTCTGTGGGAACGTTCTGGTCACTGGGACAAGTACGCAGAAGCAATGTTCACTACCTCTTCTGAAAACCGTGACTACGCACTTAAGCCGATGAACTGCCCGGGTCATGTTCAGATCTTTAACCAAGGCCTGAAATCATACCGTGATCTGCCACTTCGCATGGCTGAGTTTGGTTCATGTCACCGTAACGAGCCATCAGGCGCGCTACACGGCATTATGCGTGTTCGTGGTTTCACTCAGGATGATGCTCACATCTTCTGTACTGAAAGCCAGATTCAAGAAGAAGTGACTAGCTGTATCAAGATGGTTTACGATACATACCAAACTTTTGGTTTCGAAAACATCGTAGTTAAGCTATCTACTCGCCCTGAAAAACGTGTTGGTTCGGATGAGATCTGGGATCAATCTGAAGAAGCGCTGAAGCAATCTCTTGAAGCGATGGATATTCCATACGAAATTCAAGAAGGCGAGGGTGCATTCTACGGACCTAAGATTGAATTCACGCTGCATGACTGTCTAGACCGTGCATGGCAATGTGGTACAGTTCAGCTAGACTTCAACCTACCGGGTCGTCTAGGCGCTACCTACGTGGATGAAAATAATGAGCGCCAAGTGCCAGTGATGATTCACCGTGCGATTCTGGGCTCACTAGAGCGATTCATCGGTATTTTGATCGAAGAATACTACGGCTTCTTCCCAACTTGGTTATCGCCAGAACAGACTGTAATCATGAATATCACTGACAAACAGTCAGATTATGTTCAGGAAGTGGCACAAAAACTACAAAAATGTGGAATTAGAGCTAAAGCGGACTTGAGAAATGAGAAGATTGGCTTTAAAATCCGCGAACATACTTTGAAGCGTGTACCGTATATGCTTGTTTGTGGCGACCAAGAAATGGAAGCTGGTGAAATCGCAGTACGTACTCGTAAAGGTAAAGACCTCGGTAAGTTTAAAGTGGATGATTTTATTTCCTACATCCAAGACGAGATCTCTACCCGTAAGCTCAATCTGGAGGAATAAACTATTAAAGGCGGAAGACGCGGCCAAGTACCGGCCAAACAAAATGCTCATCGTTTAAACGGTGAAATTCGTGGCGTTCGTGAAGTTCGTTTAACTGGCGCTGATGGCGAATCAGTTGGTGTCGTTTCTATTCAAGAAGCAGTAGCAGCAGCTGAAGAAGCAGGCATGGATCTGGTAGAAATCAGTCCAAACGCTGAGCCACCAGTATGTCGTGTAATGGACTACGGTAAATTCCTCTTTGAGAAGAGCAAATCTGCTAAAGAGCAGAAGAAAAAGCAAAAACAGGTTCAGATTAAGGAAGTAAAATTCCGTCCTGGAACTGATATTGGAGACTATCAGGTAAAACTACGCAACCTGACGCGTTTCCTTGAAGAAGGCAACAAAGTGAAGGTAACAATTCGCTTCCGTGGCCGAGAAATGGCACACCAAGAGATCGGTGTTGACGTTCTAAATCGTCTGAAGGAAGACACTGCTGAAATCGCTTTAGTAGAATCTTTCCCTAAGAAGATCGAAGGTCGTCAAATGATCATGGTTCTTGCCCCTAAGAAGAAGTAATTAACGGCTTTGCAAGTAATTAACCCTGCCGTTGTTAAAACGGCGGGGTTTGTTCGCCCTAATTACTATTGTTTATACAACTCAACAATGCGGAGTTATTCATCATGCCTAAGATGAAAACCAACAAAGGTGCTGCTAAGCGTTTTAAGAAAACTGCTGGTGGTATTAAGTACAAGCACGCTACAAAACGTCACATCCTGACTAAGCGTACTACTAAGAACAAGCGTCAGCTACGTCCAAATGCAATCCTTCCTAAGTGTGAAGTGGCTGCAGTAATTCGTATGCTACCATACGCATAATTCTTTTTAGTTTATTAATCGTTTAGTTTAGGAGAAGCATAATGCCTCGCGTAAAACGTGGTGTACAAGCTCGTGCACGTCATAAGAAAGTTCTAAAACAAGCTAAAGGTTACTATGGTGCACGTTCACGTGTTTACCGCGTAGCTTTCCAAGCAGTTACTAAAGCTGGTCAATACGCTTACCGTGACCGTCGCAACAAGAAACGTCAATTCCGTCAACTATGGATTGCACGTATCAACGCTGCATCTCGTCAAAATGGTCTATCTTACAGCCGTTTCATCAACGGTCTTAAGAAAGCATCTATCGAGATCGACCGTAAGATCCTTGCTGACATCGCGGTATTCGACAAAGCTGCATTTGCAGTTCTAGTTGAAAAGGCGAAAGCTGCTCTTTAATTAGAGTTAGTGATTAGGATTAAGAAAAGGGGAGCTTAGGCTCTCCTTTTTTATGCCCGCTTCTTTTGCCTGTTAATAAGCGTTATGTGCCTAGTGTGATTTGTCTGACATTATGTGCAATTAGATGTCTATATTATGTGCGGTGGTCATTCATAAGGAGTGGTTATGGCACTTACAAGTAAAGTCAAAGTTGTTGTTTCCTTTGCTGCTATGGCGATATCTTCGGTTTTTCTAGCTCTAGACTTATTTGGCGTAATTCCTTTTCTGGTTTTAGTTATTTCCTTTTTCACAGCAGTTATTCAAGGAGCTCTTTGTTTCCTAGGATATAAAGATGGAGACATGTTTGAAGCATATCAGGACTTTGAGCGCACAGAGGCAACAGCCTTTACAAATTTGCTCAAGGATAAAAAGGAATGTGACAAACTTTGAAGGCGGAACATAACAAGCAATTTAAGAGTGATTCACAACGCTTATATGGACTCCCTATTGTTGTCAAAAAGTATTGTTAACGAAGGTTAGATGCTTGCTTATATACGGGCTCTAGTTGAGAAGCTATCTCGGGCCACTTTGATGTGTTCGCACCG
>NZ_JATABH010000048.1:0-23915 GCF_036533775.1 Vibrio sp. M260112
GCATTACTCACTTGCAAGAGGAGGCGATACACCATGTCTTGCCCATTAAACGAGAAGAGCGGATATATCCGAGAGCAATAAAACCAAAGGCAAAGAAATACCCCAATAAAAAGAAAGCCAGTCAGCTTAACTGACTGGCATTAGCCACTTAGGCTCGTTTTTTATTTTGTCCTTATTTGAGATTACTTGCGCTCTAGCAGTACACCCGCTTCCATATGGTGGGTAAATCGAACCTTTAATCCGTCAAAGTCTATAGAGTTATATTTTTTGAACTTAAAGTCATGATTTTTATTGAATTTTGTAATCGTATTGTCCGGTAAAGTCCAAAGCTGTACAATAGAAACTCGACGTTTGCCGTACCCCACGCCGTACCCAGAGCCGTACCCAGAGCCGTACCCAGAAATGTAGAGGTTTTCCAACGATGACGAAACGAATCAGTACCAATGCAACATTGCAAGCATTGAAGCCACAGGATAAGGAATACTCGATCCCCGATAAGAAGGTCGAAGGATTGAACATTCGAGTTCGTCCAACAGGCACAATGACTTGGATCTTTCGTTTTCAAGTAGGGAAGAAACACGAAAAAATCTCTATGGGTCGATACATTAAGATCAAACCAGAGCGCGGGATGACATTGGATCAGGCGCGAAAGGAAGCGGGTCGTTATCGTAGTTGGTTGGAGAATGGTAAGAACCCAAAGGTTGAGTTGGATATCGAGAAACGAGCGCAAGATGAGGCGAAGACCTTTGACGATGCGTTTATTAGCTTCGATGAAAAACGTCTTTCAAAACAGCTTCGTGGTGACCAGTCGAGGACCATTTACTATCGAGATATCAAGCCGATTCTCGGTAGCATCAAATTGGCTGATTTGAGCATATATGACCTCAACCGGGTCTTTGATGCGAAGGTCGATAAAGACGGTAAGCGTATGGCGGGGGCTATCGGGGTTTGTCATAAAATCATCAATCAAGTGATTAACCATGCCCTAGCACTAAATATGCTTGATACTCATCCTGCACCACAGCTGAAAGCAAAAGATGTTGGCGGCGGCTCTAAAGTGACAAAACGTAATTTAAGCTTTTCAGAGTTAAAGATTCTGTTAACGAGTATGCCGTCATGGCGCACAGATCCCTCTAACATTCGTTTAATGCAGTTCTTACTTGGTTGTGGACAGCGAATTAGTGCTGTACTAGAAATGCGTTGGAGTGAGTTAGATTTTGAAGAGGGAACTTGGCTGTTACCAGCCAGCTCAGAAGAACGACACACTAAAAGCCAAGATGTACGTAAAGTGCCTCTAAGTGACTACTTGCTTGCACTTCTAAAAGACCAGCGTGACAGTGTGCCAAGTAAGTGGAAGTTGGTATGGCCCCAGCTAATGGTCGACAAAGTGCAAGAACCTGCGGCAGTACGGGCATTGATCAAACGTAATCTACCTATCGATTTTGAGCGCTTTTCACCTCACGACTTGCGCCGTACCTTTATCAGTCGTTGTAGTGAAATGGGGTTAGATATCGTAGCGATTGAAAAGACAGTCGGCCACCAGCTCCCAGGTATGCTCAGAGTTTATAACCATCATGATTATATCGATGAGCAATTAAAGGTTCTGGAGGCATGGGGTAACAAGTTGCAATCGCTAATGGAAGCGAACGTCCACCCGTTACCTTCAGCTAAGATGGCCTAGTCTTTGCTCTAAGGTAGGGTAATGAACAAAGTAAGGGGAAGAGCTTGTGCGAAGTGCGTATCATCTGGTTAAGATTTAGCTGATGCGCGCCGAGCCTTTTCTCGAAACTGCTTTTGCTTCCATGCCTTTATCATTTTGTGCATGACATCTGTATGGCTGAGCCATTCTTTGTATTCTGTCTTCTTTTTCTCATCTCTTTCAATTGGGTTTCTGAGTTGGCCTTTGTGAAAGGTAAATAAGGTATCCAAGTTCGCGATGTTGATGTTGTAAGTTTGAGAGGTTGTTAGAGGCGGTGGTAGGTGTGGTAACCACTCTAGTTGAGAGGAAATATAGTTAGAGGTCCAAGTATTTTGTTGCTTGTTCTTTGGGTCGATCCAGGAGTAATCAGGACGAAGATCTGATGCAATATACAACCACTTTTCTTTGAGAGTAAGCATGAGTTCTTCTTTGGAACGAGCTGTGACATTCCATTGATCAAAGAAATCTTTAATGAGCGGTAAAGCCTCTGAGCGATGCATAGGTAGTGGATTTAACTTTAAACTTTTGTAATAGTTTGATCTCTTTGAATCAATATAATAAAGACAGTCATCCAGTCTACGTGCGTACCTCAGCCCTGACTCTCTTCCATCGATCTTTAAGGTTCTAGGCGTTGCTAATCTCAGCATTGACCAAACGAAATAGACAATCCTATCGTCTTTTTTATCTATCCAGTCGAACGATTTTTCAGGTATTAAGCTGTCCAACGCTGCTGTATTTAACCTGTTTACCAAGCCTTTAACATCTAGATCTTTACGCATAAAAACCATCGATATTTTACGTTGTAGCTCTCTCTTGTCCTGACAATCTAACCCCATAATCTTGTCGAAATTTTTAGCAAGATAGCCCCAGTAAAACTTTAAGTACCTTTCATCATTAGCCCTGAAAAGGCCAATTTTAGTAAGTGCTTGTTCGCTTGTTATCATTCTTATTCGTCTCTACTAAGTAGTTTTAATGATTATTTTCCGTATTTTATTTACATTTTAATTGTATTCATAATCAGTTAAAAATCGTAGTTAAAAAGTTCCAGAAATAAAATCGATTTGTAAATTTTCACGGGTTTTGGTGGGCTTATACTGCTATTTCTTAAGCTAATGGTCAATTTTATATAGTTTTGTTGTCAATGAATGAATGCCATTTTTATTCTTGAAAAAGGTATTCATTTGATTTGAGCTGATCTGTACAAACTTGTGACAGTGTGATGATAGTAGTGCAAGCTGCTTATGAATGAAGGCTCTTAACTCAAATGTACATGAGTATGTTGTTTTAGAAGCAGTAAGACAGTATTGGAAAGAATGATTGAACTATGCAGCTTGTCGTTGGGAAAAAGGGTGCGATGAGTTGTGCTTGTGTTGTACTCATTCCTGAGGATGCAAGGGTCATTATCGTGCTCAATGGGTTGTCATTTAACTTGTGAGTGACTTGGATTCGAGCTCGGTGGTCTTGTATCGATGTTTTACAGTTTATCACCCTATCTTTGATGGTTACCTGGCGTTTGTTACCCCTGTTGGGTTGGAACTGTGTATGTGGCGATTCTTGTTTTGTCTGTCTGGTTAGTATTATTAGGTATCTGTTGTAACGTCATCCGACTCTACACACTCAACTTGCACAACTAAAAATAACGGCATCGACCTATCTATGAACCTAAACACAGGAGTAGATAGAAATGAAGGTACGTTCTAGAAAAAACAAAAACCTGAGACTAACCAATAAAAAAACCTTTAGAGGTCATCCCATTCAAACGACTCATGGTGCACTCTGTATTCCGTATCTAGATAGAATTTATGACACTATCGAGCAGGCCCTGGATGCTTACCCGCGTACAATGGCGTTACGAGTTGATCTTCGATTCCCCAAACTTAGAAATGGACAAGAGAAACGCGGAGCAATCACCGATTTTATCCGCTCGCTGCAATCTCAGATTGAATATGATGGTCGAAGAAAAGAAAGACATGGACAACGAGTCCATCCTTGTACCGTGAGGTATGTGTGGGTAAGAGAGTGTTGCTCTTCACTGAATGACCATTACCACTTGTTGCTGCTTTTCAACAAAGATCGTTTTAACTGGTTAGGGAAGGCGAGAAACCAACGAGAGAACTTACTTTCTATGATCATAGATGCTTGGGCGAAAGTGGCAGGGGTGGAGTATGATGAAGCCAATGGTTTGGTTTACGTATCCAAAGATCGCTCAGGGGTTCCAGTAGTTCATCGTCTAGATTCCAACTCAAGGTACTTCAATCAACAGTTTGATGATCTATTTGAGCATGGAAGCTATCTTGCAAAAGAAAAAACCAAGCAATTCGGCAACCACCAACGAAACTTTGGCACAAGCCGGAAGTGACGTTACAGTCAGCTCCTGTGGGATTAACGATATAACCACAGGAACTGGCATGTTAGATTATCACTTCTTTGGTTACAGCCAGGGCTCACCTTAAAAAATACATCGCGAGAAATGCCTATGTCATTCACACACGAAAAGGTATTACTCATGTCAAATAGAACCCACCTCCCAAGCATTACCCTTGATAGAACTTTTGAAGAATACCCGCTGTATTACAGCGACAAAGGACTGTACGAGTCAGCACTGACTTCGATGGTCGATGTCTTTGAACAGGCACTCAGTCAGTTTGAAGTCGCTCTCGCTACACGTTTTGATTTGTATCTGCCTAAAGATCATCAAGATGCGAAGTTTTGCATTCTGAATGATTACTTTGAGATCCTGAAAGAGAAGTTGAACGCCGATTCGTTGCATTACGTGTGGCGTAAGCGAGAGGGTAACCGTTCGCACCATTATCAAGTGATGTTGTTTACTGATTATAAGCAGCAATTTGGTGAGGCCATTTACATGGAGAAGCGCAATGAAATTTTGGGACATCTGAAAACAGCTTGGGGAGAAGCTATTAAAAAGCACTACCAAGGTAATGAGCGCTCGATGGTCCAACTGAATGATCGAGGGAACTATAGCCTGGGTACACGCTGTAAGAGCACTGACACTAACATAAAGAACAGTGTCTTCAAGCGGATGAGCAATCTTGCTGAAGCGTGGAGAGAAACGCGTTACTTCTTTGGCTCTAGTGCAGAGTAGAGCGACTGCATTTTTTTACAGTGGCGGCTTATCTCATGGGTATATACAAAGCAAGGAGACGATTCCCAATGACAATGAGATTTCTACGACTTAAAGACGTGATGTCACTAACAGGGCTAGGCCGCTCCACTATCTATAAATTCATGGCCGATGAAACCGACTTTCCGAAGAGTGTGCCACTCGGTGGACGAGCGGTGGCTTGGGTAGAAAGCGAAATCGAAGAATGGATGGAATCGCGTCTGAGTATGCGAGACAACCAAGCATCCTTTCAGTAACGCAAGCATCAGATAAACTATCAACGGGGCGCTGGCTAAGCAAAGTCATGCGCCTTTTTTCAATTAGAGAGATAAAAAATGAGTTATTCAATTTACGTAGACGGCGCTGCACCAAACAATCAACATGGCTGCTTGCGAGGTTTGTATTGCTGAATATTGCCCCTTTCAAAGAGGCAATATTATCTTAACTATCTATTAGGCAGGATCTTTCAAATATGGTTTATCAGCTATAACAAATGGCTTGAATTCAGTATGGGTAATTCGTGTCTTGTCTAACTTATCTTTTGCCGTCCTTTGAGTGTTGTCTCTTAGGTACTTTCTGTTGTACTCGGACTTTGATTTATCTACTAGACCTAAGTGATAGTCCATTTCATGGTTTTGACTAAAGTTTACGTATTCCCAATCGTTCATTAGAGCAACCTCTTTTTAGTATATGCAACATTGCTAATTTAGAGTGAAGGTTCTAGAAAGGAAGTTCAATACTGTCGTTGAGGTTTTGATAGGCAGGGCGATATTTGTACAGTTTGTGAGGAGTGTATTCATCTCAAGCTGTGACCTTTTCTTTTGTTTGGTAAAAATCCGCAATGAGCTCTATTTTCTTAATGATTAAGTCATTATCAATAGGTCTGGTTCCGGTGGGTGAAAATCACAATGTCTGCAATTGGTAGAGCTAACTTATGGTTATAAATCCTGCAACTCCCACTGGTTAGGTAGAATACGCCCATTGAAAATAGCGGATGGATTTGATTGTGGGTTATCGAGTGGTACGGTTAACCGAACTGATGACATATGAGTTTGGTCAGGTTGAAGGTGATATTGGTCGGCTGGACGAAAGAGCGTTAGGCTCAGCACTTCCTCAGGGGATGAGTTATTCCAGTTTTATGGAGAAACTGAAAAATGGTGAGTTAGCACTATTGACGGATTCACCTTCGAAGCCTGTGATGCTCCGAGATAGTATGAGCAAATCGTGGAGCTTGTCGACTGAAGGGCAAGAGGCGTTATCGCCAGAAGCGAAAAGTGCCTACCTTTCAAGAACGAAAATGTCTGGTGGTGCTGCGGGTAGTTCTGCGCCCACTCAAAGCGCCGCTGGTTATGCGCCTAACATTGAAGAGACCTATGTTCCTGAGCCTGTTAAGCCGGATACCTTAGATGCACCACCAAAACTGAAATATGAGTACTGTTTTGAAGTTGCTTGCTCTGATGAAACGTTTAGAAAAAGCGTAGGCTGCTCGTTTGAACTGGCTAAGACGAAAGAAGAAGTCGTGATAGGTCGCTGGCAGACGGCGGTCACTGAACACGGTACAAAATATACCGCTTATTCTGCCGTTGATGAACCGAAAAGGTTAACGGCTAAAGTAGCAGCTATCCCAATGGGTATCAGTGTGCCTCACAATGTGAAGCTTAAGCCTATAGGCTCAGGTGCAGTTCGAGAGGCATTTATTCCTGTCGTACCCTCTGTGCAGCTAGGAGAGCGTTTAGGGCTACCAACAGAAGGTTACTACTACCATTTCTACAACAACCGTTTAGTTCAAGAGTACAAGTTGCTTGGTGATGGTAAATGGTCGTTCTATGCTACATCTTCTATTCATGAACGATTAAATGATGAGCAGGGCTACAATTGTTATCAAAGTGCTATTTTGGTTTACTGGAAGCTTGCAGGGAAAGAAGTTGAGAACCAACATCTGGTGTACTTAGAAAAGCAAATCACCCGAGATGAACTCGATAACCTCAATGACGATTGGTTAGCTCAGCATGGTATCAAGCTGGATATCAAAGAGCTGCTTGCAGCACCTAAGCAGCCTGTCGCTGAAAGACAGACCACTCTACCTGTTGAGACGGCTAAAGCAGAGAGCAAACCAGAGATGCATACCGTTGCTACAGACTCAGATACTCATCAACGAGAGACGTGGGGAGCGATAGCAGAGCAATATGGTTTGTCAGCCAAACAGCTCCTAGATTTGAATCCTCAGTACAATGCTGACCCAATGTCGTTGAAAGTTGGCGATACGCTCACCGTTCAACAACATGCAGATCTTGATAGCCCAAAAACTGTTAAACGTGATTTACCACCAGTGGAGCCAGAGACATACAATCAAGCTGCAAACTCTCACTATGCTTATAATGGCAATTTTCAGGGAACGTCTGTCAAACCTATCAACAGTGAGACAGTTTTAAATGATGATCTTGTTGTGGCTAACTTGGGTCAAATCTCTCCTCAGGATGTTGATGATGTATATCTTGTCTTCGCCGATAAAAAAATGAGCATTGAAGAGTTTGCTCAAGAAACATATTTATCGACAGATGAAATGATTGTAGAGCATGTAATAAAATCGAACCCTCACCTCAAACGTAGCTTTAGCCAAATTATTGAAGGGATGCCTTTAGTTGTGTCGCCATGGGTAGAAAAACATCCAGATGAGGAATTAGCGATCAAACAAGCTAATGATCTTATGACGGAGTTTTTGAAGCTTTCCAGTGAAGAGAAGAAATGGTTTGCAGAGCATCATGAAACGGCAACTAATGCTTTACTTGTCGCAGCAACATCCGGTTTGGATGTTTATCAAGGTGAGTCTGTTTCAACAGAACTTAGTGATTTTAATTTAAACCACATAGTTGCAGGAGCCGGAGCTGTAGTGGCGGGAGCTCAAGTTCAAGGAGATAAGCTTGGCAACCGGATGAAGTCATTTGCTGAGTATTCGCGTTATATTGCAGAGAAAACAAAAGGACTGTCAGGGCAAGCTCTCTACTCTAACCCTGAGTACAAGGCATGGCGAAAAGAAGCAAGAGCATTTCAAAGTGAGATGAAGTCGATTCTCTCCGAGGTAGGTAAGCCGGGTTACATTAAAAACGTTCAAGCTAAGCGGATTAATGACTACCTTAATGTTGGTAAGCGACAATTGTATCGCGCGAAAGATTTCTCTAAAGCAATATCAGGCATTGAAATGACAACGCTATACAAGCAAGCAATGTCTTTCAGCCGATTTTTGGGTGTTGCCAATGGGTTAGTGATTGGGGCTGGTTTGTATGGTAATGCTGTGGATGTAGCAAAGACATGCAATACTAGCGGTTGGTTTGAAGAGGCATGTAATCGTAGCATGGTGAATAATACAGTTTCAGGGAGCGTAAATATTGGTGGTGGAATAGGTATCGGTCTTGCTTTGGGTCTTATTCCTGTAACAGGGGGAGTCTCTATTCTGTTAATTGCTGGAGGGGCTTTTATGTGGGGGATGTACGGAACTGATGTTTCAAATGAAGCCGGAACATATGTAGAGGAACTTCTCTTTGATTGACGTAATGATTAAGTTGGGTTTTATTCTTTTTTTACCTACATTTTTTCCATGGTTAGCTATATGCGTGTATCTAACAGTAAAGCTTAAACGTAGCAAATACCAAATGATAAAGGCGATATCAGAAACTGCTCCAACTAAGTTTCAAGATAGGTCAAGACTACTCATGGAAAGTAATGCATCATGGGTATTCGCTAGCTCAACTTGCTTCATATGGTTTGCATACATCATGATGAGGTACGGTTGGGTAATACCGAAGGCAGAGATTCAAGAGTGGCGTCAAAGCATCCAATCTATTTATGGTTCTGACTATCCTATATATAGATTGTCGACTTTATTAGCCAATGTGTGGTTAACAGGTCTTCCCGTTTTGTTATTGCTTGCTTTTCGTGGGTAAGCTTTTTAACAGATAACATATACCTTCAAATCAGTGCATTGAGACAAAAAAAGAATGGGGAGCGTGATGGCTCCCCATTGTCGTTTTTACCGTTGCTGGTGGTATTACTTTTCTTTGATTGCTTCACAGCCTTCAGGAACGGCGATGGTCGATACATCCTTGCCTTCCTGTTGCGCCGCTTTCACATCCATTTTGTATTGAGTACATTTGCCTACACTGACGTTAACTGCACCCGAATCCGCGGATGGGTTTCCGCCCAGTGCTCCACCAGCAAATGCGGAAGAGGTTGAGAAAACTAACGCTGTCGCGATGAGTAGAGTTGACTTGTTCATAGTTGATCCTTACGAGTTGATTTAGTGTGTTGCTGAGGGATAGAGAGCTAGAAGTTGTAGACAAAGGTGCCTGCACTGGAGGTGACTTCGATTTCTTTCACGCTGTCTACAGTGCAGTTGTTGCTGTATCCGGTGTAGGTTTGGCCGAACTTCAATAAAACGTTTCTTGATAGCTCTGAGGCTGTTCCTGCGGGTAATCGGCAGTTACCTCGATTAATCACGACATCGCTTACTACGGTGTTGTCGGTGATGGCTTGCAGGTCAAAGACCAATGTTCCCCAGTGAGAATTGGTGGATATTGACACTTCAATATCTGCCGTTGCTGCTTGAGTCTCGGCTTGGTCGCCACAAGCGGTGAGTCCGATAAGCAATACGCTCATAGCGGCGTATCGGAGTAGGGTGTTGATTAATGTCATAACGGTGCTCTCCTTATCGGTGAGTGAAATTCAGGATGCACTGACTCCATCGTGTTCACGCATGAACCGCTCAAGATTGAAATCAGTGGGGTAGGTAAAAGAAAACGTCGATACACTAGCCTCATCAATCAGAGGTACGGCTAGGGTGCGTATCGTGGGTTGACCGGATAATCGAAAAAGCAGCAAGAGCGCGTGACATTGAACCGAGAGTCCCAATGGCTCGATGAGCGCTTTCTCTTGCTGCAAAACTTGACTCGATATCTTGAGCATACGGTTGTTCAGTAATGACGTGTGTACTGCATTCAATACTTGCCGCTGCTCATGACTCCACTCACAAATATTGGGCAGTGCTACATGGATCTTGGCTAACCATGCTTGCTCTTTTGAATGCGCTGAACCCTTGTGGGGTAAGGGTTTGTCTCTCTCTGAGGAGCGACCTTGCCCACAATTCAGTGCATCAGGAACCAGCGGCAGTAAGTACTTGTTGGTCAGTTGCCAATAGAGCATTTCTTGTTTGTTTAGCTTCAGTAATTGCTCTGAGGTTTTCCGATAAACATGGGGCATGCTCATCGAATCACACTCCACGTTAAACACCTCCACAATGACTTCATCGAGGTAGCGTTTAATGCTGCGAGTGGTGCGGTGGATATCGAGTAGGGCTAACTGCTGCTGCAACTCCCTAACGGTAATCCAACGATGTTGAGGAATAAGCATCAGCGTGTGCAGCAAGGCAGATAACCCTTCAATGCTGGTTTTATTGCTCATGACTACGCTCTCAATACATCAAAGCTCCATACCGGAGTCGGACATTTAATGTCGGGAGAATAGAGGTGGGTCAGACACATAATGTCCAACGGTGAAAACAGCATCAATCGGCATCACCAAAGCGTGAGCCGATTAACATTAACGAGGCTTATGCTTATCACTGATCTCGGCAATGGCTGCCAACAACCCAATCAACAGCACCACCAGAAACCCTAAACTGGATAGGGTACCAATGGCACCGAAGAACGGAGAAAAGGAGAACAACGTGATGAGGGCAGTGACAAGCTTGATGATTTGTAGAATAAGGGAAACCATGAGTTATTGCGGAGTGACGGCTACTTCGTTATAAGCGCCTGTATATACATAGGCGAGAAAGTTACATTCCCATAGACGATATAGATCTTTGGCATCACGGCTATACTGCATCGGTAGCCAGCCACGATAGGCGACAAAGAACTGCCCAACTCGAAAATCGAAATCCAGGTTGCGCTCTAACTCTGGATAGTAGTTTCCCATATAAGCAAAGTCGGTGATGTACTCAATGCTCCATTCTTCTGTTGAAGTTTGGCAAATCGCAATCTCAACCGGATGGAAGCCGCCTTCTTGCGCACTGTAACTCTTATCGCGAAAGTTAAACACTAGATAACGGCTGGTGGTCAGTGCTTTATCACTCAGCAAATGAGCGGTGAACTGTTCACTTAGCAGCTTATGCAGTTTCTTCGACACAGGTAGTGTGGATGCTGTGAAGTTTAATTTGGACATAGTGAGTTCTCCTTGTTTCAGGATTCAAATAAGAAATGAGAGATTAGGATTTAGTTGAATGTGCCGACCATTGTCAGTTGCACATCATCAAAGACGTTTCTGGAAAGGTGACGAGCAAAGGCTTTCATCCATACCGCGAGTAGCTCTTGTACCTCTGGGTGGGATAAATCCGTGCTCCCAGCATCGGGTTGATAGCACCAGCGATTAGCAAGGTGAAAGTACAGCTCAGGCTCAACGGTTGTACTGTTGTCATCGGGATAAGAGAAGCTGGCAAAGAAGACCACCAGCCAAGGGCTTGAAGCTGACTCACGTTTAAACTGTACCTCTATCGGGTGCAAACCTTGTCGATGTCGGTAGTAATTCATCTGACGGAAGTTCAATACGAGTCGCTCTGCGTTATCCAAGATGGAGTATCGATTCAAAAGGGCTTCCAGTGACACATGTAAAGCATCATCAATAGAAAGCTCACCATAATGTTGTTCAATCATAACCACCCCCTTTCAGCAAATGAGGTGCAGGTATCGCCTGTCACAATATGGTCAAGGACACGGACATCCACCAACGCGAGCGCGTCTTTGAGCCTTTCGGTTATCCGTCTATCAGCTTGGGAAGGTGTTGAGTCACCGGATGGATGATTATGCGCGAATATCACCGCAGCGGCATTCACTTCTAACACTGCTTTTACCACTTCACGTGGGTAGACGCTGGCCGCATCCACCGTTCCATGAAACAGCTCTTTAAACTCAATCAGTCGGTTTTGGTTATCCAGCAACAACAAGGCAAACACTTCACGCTCATAGCTGCCTAGCTTACAGCGCACATACTCTTTGGTGGCATCGGGGTTGGTTAGGGCATCACCACGCACGTAGCGATTAGCCAGTATCTCAGCCGCATGTTCTAGGATTTCATTTTCCTGATAGCGCTGCTGCTTTTGGTAATCGGAAGTTTTCGGATTCATTTCAGGCTCCTGTCGGAATCAGTGATGGGGTTTCACATTGATGACATATGCCTGAAAAATTTTTGATTGGAGTGTGATAAGTTGAGGACAAAAATTTTATGGGCGTATTCTATTTAATTAAGAATATTTTTATGCACTCTATTGAATTTGAATTAGGTTTGATTTGTTTAAATGTCCTTTTAAATCAGTATGTTGAAGTTGATTTGCATTTGGTTTTACACGGGGCTTCTCTTGACCCTTATTGATTTAGCGCTATGATGTTTCGCCCATCAGGAGATGAAAATGACCAAAGACACAGTTGCTTCCACCCGGAATCGGGATTTTCAACAAGCTAGAGATGCAAAGAAAGATGAGTTTTATACGTCTCTCTATGATATTGAACTAGAACTAGAACATTATAAGAAACATTTCGACGGAAAAATTGTTTACTGTAACTGTGACGACCCCAGAGCGAGCAATTTTTTTCGCTATTTTTCAGTTAATTTTGAGAGACTTGGTTTAAAGAAGCTTATTACTACGTGCTATCGTAGCCAAGATGCTGAACTGTTTGGTTCGGGAGACTCAGACGAAGCTGTTTATCTGGAATATGTAGGGAATAAGAGTAGTAACGGTATTCCTAGTGTAGATAAGATTGGAATAAAGAGGCTTAATGGCGATGGGGACTTTCGTAGTGCCGAATGTGTCGAACTGCTAAAGCAAGCTGATATCGTTGTAACGAACCCGCCATTCTCACTTTTCAAAGAGTATGTTGCTCAGCTAGTTAAGCACAATAAAAAGTTCGTAATTATTGGCAACATGAATGCAGTTACATATACAAGTATTTTCCCCTTAATACAGAACAATCAAATGTGGTATGGGCCTAGTATACGCAGTGGTGATCGAGAGTTCCGTGTTCCAGCCAATTATCCGATTACAGCTTCAGGATTTAGAGTAGACCAAGATGGAAACAAGTATGTTCGAGTCAAGGGGGTTAGATGGTTCACTAATCTTGATTACCCTAGTCGCCATGTAGATCTTGAACTACATAGTGTTTATTCACCCGATGAAAACCCAAAGTATGCAAACTATGATGCAATAGAAGTAGGTAAAACCAAAAATATACCTCGAGATTATGATGGACCGATGGGGGTCCCAATTACGTTTCTTGATAAATTTAATCCTGACCAGTTTGAGATACTAGGCTCCAGTAAAACTCTTAGCTTGCCGATGTCTCAGATTGCAGAAAAAGGCTCTTACCAACAAGGTGGGCCAAGGTTTTACTTGCCTAAAGGCGATGGTACTTTTAAAAGAATGTATGAGCGTATTGTCATTAGGAAAAAAAAGTAGTGACCACGAATAATAAAGTAAGAAAAGGTGTTTATGTCGTTCCGGTACTTGGGTAATAAGACAAAATTGACCGACTGGATCGTTGGTGAAATTGAACGTGTAGTTCCACCAGGAGCATCAATAGCGGATCCAATGTGTGGAACTGCTTCCGTTTCGTTAGCCCTTGCTCAATCTGGCTATTCTGTCATTGCTGCCGATGCTCTAACATTTCCAGTTATTCATGCAAGATCTCGTTTACTGATTAAGCAGTCTCCAGCTTTTAAGGCTCTAGGTGGCTATGAGTGTGCGCTAAATTGGATGCGTTCTGTTAGACCCATAGAAGGTTATTTTTTCCAAGAGTTTGGCGAAGCTGGTCAACCAGCGAATGGGCGAGTGTCACGCCTCTATTTTTCAGCAGAAAATGCCGCACATATTGATGGTGTTCGAAAGGCTATTTGTGATCTTAATGCATCCGGAGACATTACAGAATTGGAGCATAACTTATTGCTCCATCACCTGATCTTAGGTACAAATAAGGTTGCAAACATCAGTGGTACGTATGGATACTTTCTACGTAAGCTCTCACAAACAGCGCTTCGGCCTATTACATTTGAGCCAATTCAATTCGAGTACACGCCAGGGGAGCATACGGTTCTTCAAGGCCCTATTGAAGTTCATGCATCTGAATTGAATGTTGATGCAGTATATTTGGATCCTCCTTATACGAAACGCCAATATGCTGGAAACTATCATATATTAGAGACTCTAGCTCAAGAGGATGAACCAATAGCTGTTGGTGATGGAGGTCTTAGACCGTGGAAAGATCAAGCGTCAGACTTTTGTTATCGACGTAATGCCGGGAAAGCTTTCCGTAAAACGCTTGAGCAACTTAAAGTACCTCATATCTTTATTTCTTATAGTCAAGATGGACAGGTGGATGAAAGTGAACTTCTGTCTATTTTAACTGAATTTGGAAAAGTAACCTTACACGAGCAACCATATAGCCGTTATCGTAGCAATGGCCGTGTAAAAGAAGGAAACGTATTAGAACGTCTTTATCATGTTGAAACCTTTTAATTATGAAAAAAAAACTAAATATTCATCGAATTTGGTGGCGTAATGTGCAGCCTGGAGAATTCTACAATATTGAACGCCACCACCAGATCTCTGGTGGTGGCGGTTCTCTTTATATCGAAGTTCCAGGCTCGATTGTTGACGCTACTCTAGATTTTTTAGGTAAGACAAAAACAGACTCAGACTACAAAATTGAAGCCCGTGTTATTGGTAAATCTAACATTTCCGGTTTGATTGAGTTTCAGTGGAAGTCGAAGAAAAAAGAGCGTTTGCGAATAGCGAATCAGAATCGACAGCAACCCAACACTAAACGTCATCCTGCATGGACCGCCACCAATGGTTTTCCAAGTGCACCAGATGGAATTGGCTGTAAAGAAGACGCGCTACCATTTTTTCCTGAAGGTGGATTAAGAGTCTACATTGCTAAGACTTTTGATGGTGAGTACTACGCTGGTTTTACAAAGGGATATCGACCACCAAGTATGAAACCAAATGACCCTATGTGGGAGCTTTATGGCGATGGAGTCGGTGGAGTAATTGGTGAAGACTGAGGCGAATTATGTCAGATAAACTTAATAGCATTCTAATGTCCTGGAAAGGATGTCGGAATGTACTACTATTTGGTCCACCCGCCACGGGTAAAACAAGGTTGATTAGTGAGTTGTTTCAGGCTCTAGATAATCCACCAGAAAGCCAACGTGGTATAGTTCTTGACCCGAACAATATAGAAATACCATTTAGCCGGCCTGAGCAAGAAATAACTATTCCACAACCAACAAAAGTTGTTTGGACAACATTCCATCAGTCTTATGGTTACGAAGATTTCGTGTTGGGATTAAGGCCTGAAATTAGCTCAGAAGGGACTAAGCTTCAACCGTGGGCTGGCGTATTTCTTGATGCAGCGTTGGAATTAGCTGACCCAGAGTCACAGTATAAATCAGTCGTTATATTTATCGATGAGATCAATAGAGGGAACGCAGCCCGAATATTCGGTGAATTTATGACTTTTCTGGATTTTGATTATCGAGAACAGGGTCGTGTTACGCTTCCTTTACCTTTGCGGCAACTCAAATACCAAGATGGTTTCAGCGAAAAAATTTGCCGTGCGGGTGGGAAGGAAGCTCAGATTCCGGAAGGTTTCTCATTTCCTAAGGATATTTACATTGTTGCGACAATGAATAGTGTAGATCGAGCGGCAGTGCCTATCGATAGTGCACTTGGGCGCAGGTTTGACAGAATTGAGATGCGCCCAGATCTCAATGTACTTGCTCAGCACTGGGGGCTGGATGTAGAAGCAATTCCTGAGCCAACAGAAGAAAATTGGGCTACTTTAAATCCATTCGTTACAGCTTACTTACTCCTTGATAGGATCAACGTTTCTATAGCGTCTGATCTTGGTTCCGAATTTGAACTTGGCCACGGCCTTCTTACTTCAGTTGCAGCTAATCGAACGATAGCAGAATCTACACAACCTGTTGATGATCGTGATGCTTGGCATATCCTTGCCAAAGTCTGGGATGACATCTTATATCCTCAGTTGGAAGATAGGTACTCAGGTAGGCCTGAGCAACTGATAGAACTATTACGTGCTGATACTCCTCCTTCTATAGGGGAATATGCATGGAAGCTAAGGACTGCGAAAGGCAATTTAACGCCAGCAAGGACTCTTGCTCCAGTTCGACTTAGTGAGCTAGAGATTAGCGTTATAGAGAGGTCTTTTCGGTGGCTAACGCGTTGACGTCATATCACCGTATCAAACTTCAAGAATACGGTGAACCAACAATTCAACGAACTGAATGTATAAATTTAAATGCTCTAGCTGAAGCAAATAAGCGTTGGAAACGAAACCTTGGCCTTTCATGTGACCCAATCAGAGTGGAAGAGATCGGCGATGGGTTAGTAAAAATGCGGGCTGAGGCTGTCACAGGAGTTATTCGAATTGGTAATACAGATATAGAAATAGCGCCTAAATTTCTAAGTTTTGAGGGTGGAAATTGGCAAGCTGTATTATGGCAGATTCTCCTTGTTGTTGAAGGAGGTTACGTAGATGACAAACTTACAACAGCACATTATCAAGCCTCATTGTCAATTTCTGATCTACTAGCTGAAATGTTTCTTGCTTCATATTCTAAAGGAGCTGTCCGCGGCTTACCTCGAAGTTATTCATCAGAGCACAGTGAGGGTGTAGTTCTTAGAGGACAGCTTGATACATCGCGTTTGGGAGAATGGATAGCAAGGCCTTGGCGTTTGCCTTACATCGCAGATACCCTCAATGAAGATACGAATCTAGCGCGCTTGTTACGTTGGTCTGCAAATTGTTTAGCAACAACTGTAAAATCTCCGAGTCGTGCTCGAGCATTACGTGAAATTGCAGCTAATTTATCCCATGTTGGTAAACGTCCCCCTCATCTTTTTGATGCGATGGAGATATCTTTAGGTCCGCAACATCAAGGGTTGGATCCAGCTCGGATAGTAGGTGTATTACTACTTGAGGGCTCTGGAGTCGATCATGCGGTGGGAGAGTATTCTCTGTCTGGTTTTTTATGGAATTCAGATACAATTTATGAGAATTACATTTTTTGGTTATGTCGTCGTGCGGCAAGCTTATGTGGTCATCGAGTTAGTAAGGAAGACGTAAAATTTGGCGAAGTATTCCAGGGGAAAGGAAGCAGGCTAACTACGACACCAGATGTGGTATTTCATGATAGCAATGGAGCACCATTTGCTGTAACTGATGCCAAATATAAGCGGTTAGGAACTCGTCCCAAGGCGTCAGATACTTATCAGGTATTAACAGCAGGACATGTTTTAGGTTGCCAACGAGTTTCTCTAACGTATCCAGTGTCTACGAATCGTGAGCCAACAATATGGAGAGTACCTTCTGCTTTGGGGGCTCGTGATATGGAATTGACAGCACTACCTATCAATTTGATGAAGTTAACTATGCCTGGAGGACAGCATGTGTTGATTGATTCTATTAGAAAATGGTTAGATCGGGACATATTCTTTACAGATTAAACAATATGTGATGTGGAAATAGTAAAGCCCAGTTCCTCCTTAAAACGTCACCAAACTGAAAAAAAGATGGAATGGGCGCAGACATTGTCTTTTAAACAAAGTGTGTTTTCAAGTTTAAGGTCAAAAACAATTCACACATAATCTGAAAATAGGGTTAGCTTTGCTGAAATTTGGGTAGAGTGTAAAGGTGTAGATGAGACAACTACACTCGGCAAGTCGCAGTCCAAGCTCAATCGTAGACTTCAATTTCTATCGAATTCCTGACAATACAATACGCAATCTTATTGCAATGCTCCCACTTACCCAAGTAACGTATTTTTTTAAAAGCGCTTTATTGCGTACTTCAAGGTAGCCGTATTTATGATTACACCTTCTTCAAAGACGTTTGGAGCTATTGTTTTAGCCCCAAACATTCCAGAGAGTGTAGTCGGCTTAAATATCCCCGTACCCCAAGCCGTACCCAGATTGATTTTTATTGAGTTCACAATCCATTAAATCCCTTATTTAATGCGCTCCAGCAGCACTCCCGCTTCCATGTGGTGGGTAAATGGGAACTGGTCGAACAGGGCGAAACGAGTCACTTTGTGTGTTTCACAAAGGACATCCAGATTTTCTTTCAGTGTTTCTGGGTTACATGAGATATACATGATGCGCTCGTAACCTTGCACCATCTTACATGTGTCGATGTCCATACCTGCACGTGGTGGATCAACAAAAATGGTATTGCAGTTGTAGCTGTTTAGGTCGACGCCCGCATCTTTTAAACGGCGGAACTCACGTTTTCCTTCGATTGCTTGAGTAAACTCTTCAGCAGACAGGCGTAAGATCTGCACGTTACCGATATTATTGGCCTTAATGTTGTACTGAGCAGATTCTACGGAAGGCTTTGCAAGCTCAGTTGCCAAAACGCGATCGAAGTTTTGCGCGAGTGCTAGTGAAAAGTTACCGTTACCACAGTAAAGCTCAAGTAGATCGCCACTACTCTCTTGGGTGCAGTCAACCGCCCACTCTAACATCTTCTCCGCGACCTTACCGTTAGGTTGGGTAAAGCTGTTTTCAACTTGCTGGTAAACGTATGGTTTGCCATTGACATCGAGCTTCTCAATGACATAGTCACGATCAAGAACAATCTTCATCTTGCGTGCGCGACCAATGATGTTGAGATTAAACCCTTCATCATTGAGACGTTGCTTGAGGGCTTTTGCATGTTTCGTCCACTCTTCATCTAATTGACGATGGTAAAGTAGTGACACCAAAACTTCACCACTCAGTGTCGATAAGAAGTCAACTTGGAACAACTTACGGCGCAGAGATTCATTATCTTTCATCGCTTCGACGAGAAGAGGCATCAAGTCGTTGATCAGGCGGCTAGCGGCTGGGAATTGATCGACGCGGTACTTCTCTCGAGTCTCTTGGTTGAACATGATGTAGTAGAGGTCTTCACCTTCATGCCAAACACGAAATTCTGCACGCATACGGTAGTGTTGTTCTGGTGATTCGAATACTTCCAACTCAGGTACATTGTAAGAAGCGAACATCTCATTGAGACGGTCAACCTTCTCAGCCAGTTGTTCTTGGTAGCGTTGCGGATTTACATCAAGAGTCGCCATGGGTATTACCTTTGGTTTTGTACCTGTGAATGGTGCATTTAATTCAAGAGCGCAGATTTTATTCAATCTCAGCAGTATGTCCAGTACTGTCCCCTCAATGTCTTAAAGATAGCGTGTAAAGTGGTAATGAGTGAGTAGATGAAAGCGGCCAATTTCATCTGAATGAAGAATATAGACTGGACAAATAATCAATTGCTGAATAACATCGACGCCAAGCTGGTGCTGTCTAGATGTATAGATGGCTGAAAAGGGAATCTGGTGTAAATCCAGAACTGACGCGCAGCGGTAAAAGAGAACGAAAGCTCAAATAGACACTGTATATAGATTTATGCGGGAAGTAGAGCCAGTAGGAGGCAAATGCCAAGCTCTTGAGTCCGAAGACCTGCCAGCAGCTGAGCAAAACACTGGAAGCAATAGGCTCCATGCTCAGTAGGACTGACGCGATTTAGGATTATAAAAATGAACCGATCTATTCTAGCGATGGCAGTGGCATCGCTACTTTCACACACCTCTTATTCTTACGCTCAAGAAGTTTCAACTGATGAGACTATGGTGGTTCTTGCCAAAAGTGATTTCAACCGTTCTATTGAAGACATCCCGGCTAACGTAACCGTAATTACTTCTGATGATATTGCAGCTAGCGGTGCTAAGAGTTTAGATTCACTGCTAAGAGCTCGTGCAGGTATTCAGATTTCTGACACAAACAGTGGACCAGCATTTGCTATCCGAGGTTTTACTGGTGGACAAGCGGCTAACAACACTCTGATCTTGGTCGATGGACGTCGTCTAAACAAACAAGATCTTTCTGCTCCCCAAGTCAGCTCAATTCTGGTTTCGCAGATTGAACGCGTTGAAGTTCTATCTGGTAGTGCTGGTGTTTTATATGGTGACCAAGCTGTAGGTGGTGTTATCAACATTATTACTAAGGGTGGTAACCAAGACGGTGGCAACGTATCAGTAAGCGTTGGCAGCTTTGACTCGGTCGCTGGTAGTGTTGACGTATCTAAGCAGTTAAATGAGCGTTGGAACTTATTCCTCAGCGCAAGTCAGGATAACAGTGATAACTATCGTGAGCATAACAAGCGAGAGACGGGTGTATTACTTGGTCGACTGAACTATGACCAAGACCAGACTGAGTTTTTCGCAGAAGCAAGCTATTACGACAACAACCGTCAATATGCTGGTTCGTTAACTGAAGAACAATACGAGCAAGATCCAACTCAGGCTGGTTCGTCAAACCCGACTGATTACTCTCATGAAATCACTAAAGCACTTCGTGCGGGTTATAAACGTAATCTAAGTGACGCATGGATCCTTGGTACAGATGTCATTTACGATAACACTTCAGGATCTGGCTTGGCTTGGGGAAGCTCTACAGCAAGTAAAAGTAAGCAGTTGTTTGGTTCGGTAAACGTAGAAAACCAATTCTCTACACAATCTGGTCAAGGTAATGTACTACTTGGTCTTGAAGGTGCAGATCGTGATCACTCATACAAGTCATCATCAACTGACAGAGCGAATGAGCAAAACAGCTACAGCGTGTTCGGCCAGCTAAACTATCCTTTAATCACGGATCTAACGTTGACAACGGGTGCTCGATACAGCTCTGTAGAAGATAAGCTCTACGATGGAGCAATTTACCCTAACACTGAGAAGCTATCTGAATCCCAGGATGCTTATGAGCTTGGTCTGAACTACAAGATTACTCCGTCTCAGCGAGTGTACGTTCGCGGGGAAACTAACTTCAGGTTTGCTAAGATAGACGAGCAAGCATATACCTCACCAGGTGTTTTAGGCCTGAAGCCGCAAACAGGTAAATCCTTGGAAGCAGGCTGGGGTCTTTATGAAGCTGATTACAGCGTTAAAGTCGATGTATTTAATCTCCAGCTAGAAGATGAAATTGTTTTTGATAGCAGTGCACCGACTCCGGTTGGTGGATTCTTTTCTGGAGCGAATGTTAACGCTGACGAATCTGAACGAAACGGTATCAGTGTTAGCGGTGACTTGTACGTGCATGAAAACCTTCAGCTAGGCTTGGAATACAACCTGATTGATGCTGAGTTCTCAAGCGGTGATAACAAGGGTAAAAAACTACCTTGGGTCGCACGTAATACTGGCCGAGCGTTTGCGACATACGATATCAGTTACGAGTGGCAAGTTTTTGTCGAAGGTGTTTACACAGGCACTCGTTATAAAGATGGTGATACATCAAATAGCTTAGATAAGCTGCCTGCATATTGGTTAGGTAACCTGGCGGTAAGTTACATTCAAAATGAATGGTCAGCGACACTTCGTGTTGATAATGCATTCGATGAAAAATATGCAGCAAATGCGAACAACTGGGGAGCGTATTACCCAGGCGATGGTCGTAAAGTTATGCTAACTGGCTCTTACCAGTTTTAATATCTCAAACCGCCTTCGGGCGGTTTTTTCTTATAGATAGATAATCACTATGCAAAAGAACGTCATTATTAGCTGGTCAAGTGGCAAAGACTCGACACTGACCCTTGAAAGATTGATGGACAACGAACAGTACAATGTCGTTGGACTTTATACCACCTATGTCAAAGACGAAGTCCCCTTTCAGGCAACGCCCCTTTATGTCCTAGATATGCAAGCCGAACTGTTGGACCTACCTCTAATTAAAATCGAACTACCCGAATCATTTCCACCAAACGAGATCTATCAAGACACCATTATCAGAGGCTTAAAACAGAGTAACCTCTCAATAGATGCAGTCGCCTTTGGCGATATGTTCTGTAATGGCATCGAAGCTTATCGTCGTAGTTATATAGAACCAGCCGGTTGGGAGTGTGTATTTCCTTTATTGGGTCAGAGTAGTAGAGATCTTGCTGATGAAATCATTGCAAGAGAGATTCAAACATTGGTCGTTACGACAGATAGTTCCCGACTCGCAAGCCAGTATTGTGGCAAATGGTACAGCGAAGCGTTTATACGCAGTTTGCCCGACGGTGTAGATCCTTGTGGTGAAGATGGTGAATTTCACACCTTGGTTACTGATACCCGAAGCTACTCGGGCAGAATTGATATTGAAACTACATATATAGAAGAGGGGGAGCGTTTCTGTTATCAGCGTTACACCGCGAAGAGATTGCCAAATACCTAGCAGAGAGTATTATTGCCAAGTCCAAATGAAGTGAGTTAATCAAGTGAACCATCAAACAGCGAAAATACTGATCTTTGATTCTGGCGTAGGCGGCTTATCTGTATATAAAGAAATACAGGCTCAACTTCCTCAACTTGATTACCTCTATATATTTGATAACGAAGCATACCCATATGGTGAACTTGACCACAATACACTGATTGCCCGCGTTGATATCATCGTCTCTTCCTTGGTTGCAGAGCATCAAATCGATTTAGTGGTCATTGCGTGCAATACGGCCAGCACGATCGTTTTACCAACGCTAAGAGCCAAATTATCGATTCCTGTTGTCGGCGTCGTTCCAGCAATCAAACCCGCATCCAACCTTGCCAATAAAGCGGTGGGTCTTATTGCGACTCCCGCAACTATTACACGCGAATACACCCATGACCTCATTCGAGACTTTTCGCAAAGCAAACCAGTGGAATTACTAGGTTCAACTCGGCTGGTGGATATCGCAGAAGAAAAACTACGAGGCAAAAGCGTTGATCTCGGTGAGTTAAAAGAAATACTCTCACCGATGGCGAGTAAGATCGACGTTGCGGTACTGGGCTGCACACATTTCCCACTGATCAGAGAAGAAATACAGGCGGTGTTAACAGACCATGTATTACTGGTTGATTCAGGAGAAGCGATTGCGAGAAGGGTGAAAGACTTATTGGTCTTTGAAGCGAATAGCGAAAAGAAAGGAAAGAGAGAAATCTATTCAAGTGCTCCCCCTTGGGAAGAAGGAGCCTTGAATCAGGCATTATACTTAATGGGCTTTAGTCCAGTTCAGTACTATCCGATTGAGATTTAGGGCCATTAGCAACACGTACTTTTAGAGTTCGTTGCATATAGTCCTTCTCATTAAGTGCATCTATAGCGGGCTGTGCATCTGTCGCAGCCATTACGACAAAGCCAAACCCTCTTCTTTTACCGGTACGTTTATCCTTCATTAGACGAACCGCAAAAACTTCACCATGCTTGGCGAACAGGTCCTTTACATGGGATTCATTTGCCTTATATGGCAAGTTCCCGACATAGAGTGTTTTAGTTGAAGGGTCATTCAATTGATCTTGTTCGATGTTGGTGTTCGAAAGTTTAAGAATAAAAGCGGAAGCAAAAACACCTAGAACAAAGCTCAAAGCAGGGGGAATGGCTACCTGCGAAAAGATGATCCCACCCAAAACAGCTAAGGCGACAATCATTAAGGTCGATTTTTTTGAACTCATATTGGAATACAACTTTTAGGTTTGAGAAAAATTAGGTCTACCGTTAACAAAATAGACACAGGGATCTTACGTATATGGTTGTAGTTTTTCCAACCTATTGATGTGACCTGACTCAAATGTTGAAATTTTATTCTATTTTCAGCGGTTTGATTTCTTTTTGACCAAACGGAAATTAATTTCAAAAAAACACTTGTCATCCTCTCAGAGCTCCCTATAATGCCGCTCCATCGACACGGAATGAGACGAAAGTCACGCGCCGAGTTGGAAAGAGAAAAAAGAAGTTAAAAAAACTCTTGACTCTAAAAATGGGAGGCGTAAGATACGCACCCCTAGCAGTGAGGCGATAAGCGCAACGCTGGCTAGAAAAAGCTCTTTAAAAATATAGACCTATCAATCTGTGTGGGCACTCGTTGATGATAATCCAATTAGAAATTTCTCTAAATAAAGAGGGGTTTCAAATTAGGTTTCAATGAAACGAAGTGACCAAACGAGACTTCTTTTGGAAACATTAGAGGACTTGGCACAGTCAATTCA
>NZ_JATABH010000049.1:0-22839 GCF_036533775.1 Vibrio sp. M260112
TACATGAAACAGTAACTCGGAATCATCAATGCAAAGCAATGTGGCAACTATTAAAACGGGTTCGAAACTTTATGGATAACATTTCATCGTTTCCCAGCGGTGGTCATGGAGTACAAAAAGTGAAGCATAATTAGGATCAGCTATTTAGCTGTAGCCTCTATTCCTGTTACATTTTTGGCTGGAACTATCATAATTGTCGGATCTAGTTTTGCTGTTTGGACTATAGATAAAACTACTGATTTTCAAAATAAAATTGTAGAGGGTGCTATTGAGAGTTTTAATTAGCGTATTTTTGATAGCTATCATAGCTGTGTTGGGATATGTGGCATATTTATCTGTAACCCCTTTATTTGTTTCGATTGAACAAATAGAGAGTGTTCCCTTTTCTTATGTGCCATTCCCATTTATGGCATTGTTTGGTTTTTTTGTTCTCGTGAGCGCTATAGTTTTTATTTTGCTTCCATTGCAATTGATTCGAGGGGAAAGGAAAGGGTCTATTCGATGGTTCTATATTCCAATGTTTATTGGTGCATTAATAGGAACTGGTGTTAACTATGCTAATTTCTATCTAGTGATAAAACCCAATAATATGGTTGAGTGCCCTGAAAAGGCAGGGTACAAGAAGAATTTAATGCGTGATTATGTTTCTGATCTTTCCTTGTGCGAGAAGTTTTAGAGCCAAAGACGAAGGATTTTCTGAAGCGTGTATGCGAGCAGGTGTGAAAAACTCGGCGTCAGTTGGGCTTAATGTACTCATAGGGGAAGGTATTGGCTTTCTGGGCACTAGATTTGTACCAACGACGTATGGAATATCTAGTGTTTGATTTTTATGATGATGCTGCTGAGTTTGTGAGTTCAACAGTAGACTTTCTTTAGAGATTACAATGATGAATGGTTACCCTGCATGGATTTGGTTTACCTTTGGCATGGTCGGTTTGTCCTCTGGGGTTGTAATGATTATATCGGGGATAGGTAACTTAATTACTTTACCCATAACACTTTACCTTCTTAGGAAAAGAAGAGATTACCTCATAGATAAGCTTGATACTTATGCACCTAAAAAAATACAGGGATGGGCGCATTTTCCATCGTTTGCATGGATCCGCTCTAGTCAGGTTGCATTTAGCTGGTATCACCGTCATTCAAAAGATGAAATTCAATACTGGCGCAGTGGTATAAAAAAAGAGCTCGGGAGCATTTATTGGCTATATCGGCTAAATGCAGAGTGCTTGAGATTCGGTTTTTTGAGTGCTTTTTTTATGGGAATTGTTATGGGGATAGAATATCAATTTGGGATATTTGGTATCTTTTTCGATTAACGGAATTTGTTTAACCGATCGCCTTTATTATCCAAGACTGTTTTCTAACGCTTTTACCCTTCGTACTCGCTGGAAATAGTTCCAATGAAACTACCCTCTACACGACATTAATTTTCACTTAATCCTTTTCGAGCATTGCAAAAAAGTACGAGTGTGCTAAAAATAGTACTAATAGCAATGAGAGAGCGGTATGAGTAAAGGCAGAATTACCCGAGAGAATATCTTAAGCAAGGCATTTGAACTGGCGAGTGAGAATGGTCTTGAGAGTCTCACCATTGGGGAGCTAGCAAAGCAATGCGGGATGTCGAAAAGTGGCTTGTTTGCCCACTTTAACTCCAAAGATAATCTGCAAATAGCGGTGTTGGAGCATGCCAATTTGATTTTTACTCAGCGTGTTATTGCACCTGCTCGGGAGAGGACGTCGATCAGCATCGAGGATAAACTAACTCAGTTACTCGACAACTGGCTAGGTTGGAATCACTCTTTTCAGGGTAGCTGTATGTTTCTTGATGCATGGAAAGAAACGGGTAGCGAAGCGTCACCCACTCAACAGGTGCTAAAAAAGACCATTGCAACATGGATTGAATACTTAACGATTCAGGTAGCAAAAGGGGTAGAAAATGGTGAGTTTCGCCACGATTTAGACCCAAAGCAAGCAATCTATGAGCTGTATGGTTTGTATTTAAGTGCGCACCTTTTTTACTCCATACGCGGTGAGCAGGCAAGTCAACAACACTTCTGGCTGGGCGTTCAGCGTCTGATGGCGGACTGGAAGTAAAACTAAGCTAAGTGGATGACTACTTAGCTTATTATTTAACTTAAAATAGCACGGTCGTTCGCTTTTGGGGTGTAAGAGACTGGCATAACAAGGACTACAAGATGAGTGAGAAGATTTACTTTAATACCGCTAAAAAGTTTAGTGTTAAGAAAAGCTTAGTAAACTTAACCACACGCCTTCATCATACTCTGGCACCTACACACGCAAAGAGAACTGCGCGTAACCTTTTACTCACCCCTGCTCGAGCTAAGCCTAAAAATGAGTTACCAAGTGGATTGGTTACTGGTGAAGTGGCATCGAAGGAAGGGTTACTGAAAACTTACCAACTGGGTAGTGGCCCAGTTTGGGTGATGACGCACGGTTGGTCTGGTAGTGCTAATCAGTTTTTCCCGCTGATGGAGCACATCGCAAGTCAGGGCTACACCGCTTTGGCTTATGACCATCCAGGGCATGGCCGCAGTGAAGGTGCTTATGGTCATATCCCAGCCTTTGTTCTTGGTTTAGAGTCCATTCTGGATAGTGTTGATGATGTTGCAGGGCTAGTGGCACATAGTATGGGGACGGTTTCTGCGCTTGAATGCCATCATCAAAAGTTAGTGGATAAACCACTGCTGCTTATCGCTCCTTTGCTCGATTATCTGGATAACTTGTTTGGCAGTATTGCGCGTTCTGGCTACTCGATGCGCCTATTTGATGCGGTGGTTAACGAGGTGGAAGAGCAATATCGCTATCCTCTCAAGTCGATTGATCCATACAGTAAACTTAAATCTCGCTCAGCACAGACTATTATTGTTCATGATGAAAAGGACAAGTTTGCCAAGTATTCTGAGTCGGTTAAAGCCGCGCAAGAAATGGCGAATGTCAGCTTGGTCACAACACAGGATCAAGGACATGGACGAGTGATGAAGTGCCAACAAGTGATGGATAGTTTTGATAAATTGGTGTCAAAACAGACGTTTTTATGATGGGAAAATGTCCAATCTATTCATGTTGTTAACAAATATTTCCATGTTGTTGATATGGTTAACAGATTTGCAATGAAAAATATTTCCGAAGCAGGTTGTGTGGGATCATTTGCTATGCCACATGGCCCTCATAAGGAAATATAATAATGAATAGAAATGATAGTGTCCCTTTGCCCACCAATACCAGAGAATGGTTGTTTAACCGCAACAGTATGATTGTCTTAGCCGATATCGCACTGTTTGCGGCTCTATACTTTACCTTACCATTTGATCCTAAAGTGGTATTGGGTATCTGTATGTTAATTTTTGTCGCCATTCTTTGGCTGACAGAAGCCCTACATGTCACTGTAACGGCCATACTCGTCCCGATCATGGCCGTGTTATTTGGTGTTTTTGATACCCAAACGGCTCTAAATAACTTTGCTAACTCCATCATTTTTCTGTTTCTTGGTGGCTTTGCTCTTGCTGCCGCTATGCACCGACAGGGGTTAGATAAGGTTATCGCTGATAAGGTACTTGTTTTAGCCAAAGGCAAAATGAGCGTTGCAGTGTTTATGCTATTTGGTGTAACGGCGGCGCTTTCAATGTGGATCAGTAACACAGCAACGACGGCGATGATGCTGCCTCTTGTGCTTGGTGTCTTGAGCAAGGTGAACTCAGAAAGCGGCCATAAGACTTACGTATTTGTGTTGCTTGGCATCGCGTACAGCGCAAGTATTGGTGGTATCGCGACCATCGTTGGTAGTCCACCGAATGCAATTGCTGCGGCTGAAGTAGGTCTAACATTCACAGATTGGATGCGCTTTGGTATTCCAACGACCTTGATCTTACTGCCTATCTCTATCGCGGTACTGTTTGCGGTTCTAAAACCAAACTTGAGTGGTCAGTTTGAGTTGAACAACGAGCCAGTCAACTGGGATAAAGGCAAAATCGTTACTTTAAGCATCTTTGCCGCGACCGTCTGCTTGTGGATTTTCAGTAAGCCTATCAATGCCATGCTGGGTGGCTACGCGAAGTTTGATACTGTCGTTGCACTAGCTGCGATTGTTGCCGTTAACTTTGCACGTGTGGTGCACTGGAAAGACATTGAAAAAACCGCTGACTGGGGCGTATTACTGCTGTTTGGTGGTGGTATCTGTCTAAGTAATGTTCTTAAAGCGACAGGTACGAGTGTTTTCCTTGCTAATGGTTTGAGCGAGCTGATTGCTCACCTAGGCGTGTTCTTTATTATCGCTGTGATTGCCGTGTTTGTGGTGTTCTTGACGGAGTTCGCGAGTAACACAGCCAGCGCAGCATTGCTGATCCCTGTCTTTGCCAGCGTGGCGGAAGCGTTCGGTATGTCACCTGTGGTTCTGTCGGTATTGATTGCCGTAGCCGCTTCTTGTGCCTTTATGTTGCCAGTGGCAACGCCACCTAACGCGATCGTGTTTGGTTCAGGTCATATCAAGCAGAGCGAGATGATGCGTGTTGGACTTATTCTCAACTTCGCCTGTATCGCTGCGTTAACCTTTATCGCGATGACTTTCTGGGCTTAACCAGTCCGTTAAGATTAAAAACCTGCTGTACGGCAGGTTTTTTTATATTTCATTCCTACCGAATCGTGAGCAACAGTCGGCAGGGGCGATATGCAGTTACTTTTTAAGTGCTACGCATTTTAGCGGTTGTTCATTTTTGTTGGGCGATTTGCGAGTCTTATTGAGGTACATATCTTTATCTGCTCGTGCCAAAGTATCCTGGCAGCAGAGGTAATTTTTCGGACCTGACTGTGCTACACCAACGCTAAGCGATATATCTCCTCGCAGAGAGGCAAGGCTTTCCATCATGCGTGGAATATAGTTCTCGACGGCGGACTCTTTAGTGCAACTCGGCATGACAACAACGAACTCATCGCCACCAACTCTAAAGCAGAGGTCAACATTGCGAGAAGCGCCTCTGAGGCAATCAGAGACAACAATCAACACGCTGTCACCTTCTTCATGACCAAACTGGTCATTGAAGTGTTTAAAGTTGTCGACATCGATATAGACGATGGCGACGGGATCGTTTTGTTGTTGTGCTTCTGAAAACAACTTACTGGTAAACTCTTCAAAAGCGCGCTTGTTATAGAGATTGGTCAGTGGATCTAAACGTGCCATCTTTTCAAGGCTTCGCGTTCTTTCTTGAACAATAGACTCGAGCTCATTGACGTACTGAAAGGATTTGTTCTTCTCAATCTCGATTTCGTTCATCATGCTTTTTATGTAAGTATCAAATACATAAGAAACATCAAAGTCAATCAATCGGTCGAGAATGTCACTCAGCATCTGAGCATAATTAGGATCATCCAAATGATTATGAATCGTAGAGATCAGCTTCGCTTTGAGGTAGTTCACCGAAGAGAGATACATTTTCGGGTCTACACCGATGCGTTTGTGGACTAGACCGATACGAAGTCGATGTTCGACATAATCCAAATTGATATCTTTACTGAACAGATCGGTAATGTATTGCCTTAGTGCAGACATTAAGCGCTGTAATGTACCGGCATCACCAATTAACGTTTCGACATCAGGGCTGCGAGTTTGATGGGTATAGAAGTCATCAACAATGGCATCTAAATGACGAGAGATGACCCCTTTCATCGTCCTTAATTCGTTGATGTCACTCGTCGTAAGCCTAAAAAGATGCAGTCTTTGTGTTAACTCGGTTTCTGATATTTTTTGTTGTTCAACGAGGGATTTGTCTGTGATTCTCATCTTAACTACCCGTAATACACCTAGCCATGAACTTATATTATAAAACAGCATGCATATTTTGCCTGAATTTGTTTGTTGCGAGATGTTATGGGGTATTTATGATGCTCTTAACGTTAAAAGCCCCGCTATCGTAAGCGGGGCTGATTGCATCGGTGAAACGAGTGGTTAGCCGATGAATAGGAAGAACAGGAATGTAGCGACAATACCAATCAATGCATACGGGAACTGCGTGGTAGCATGTTGCATCGAAGTACATCCAGAACCTTGAGCAGAGAGTACAGTTGAATCACTGAAGAAACAGGAGTGGCTGCCTGCCGCTGAGGCAGAGAGTAGTGCTGCAACAGTTAGGTGTAGAGGCACGCCAAGTTGTTCACCTAGCGGAAGAACAATCGGCATTGCTACAGCAAACGTACCCCAAGATGATGCAGTCGCAAACACAAGGCCCCCAGTGATCATAAAGATGATGGCAGGGAAGTAGGATGCAGATAAGTAAGGGCTAACCGTCTCGATAACATACTGAGTCACACCCAGTGAATCGTTGACGTTTTTGAGCATGAAGCCACCAATAACGGTTGCTAGAGGTAACAGCATGACCTTGATACCGTCGTAAATTGCCTCAAACATGTCGTTCATTGAGATCAGTCGTTGTACCCCATAGAAACAAACCGTAAAGATGATTGCAACGAAGACGCCTGCTAATAGATCGATACCGTAGTACCAACTTGCCGCAACAAGCACGACCATTGGAAGTAGGAAGTTGATAAGACCCATAGTTGGACTGGTGTGTGCTGAAATATCTGAACCAAAATCGATGTCAGCAGCGCCGTCTGGGCGAACTTGTCCGTTTTTAGCACGTTGCTCGGCTTTTTTCATCGCACCAAGATCTGGGATCTTTTCGAGTGCAACCAGCAGAACAATCGCTAGCGTCACCCAACCGTATGCCATGTATGGGATGGCTTCAATGTAGGTCTTGATACCTTCGCCAGATTCGGCCACATTGTTTGCTTCCAGAAGTGAGCTAAAGAATATTGCCCACGTAGAAATCGGTACCAAAATACAAATTGGTGCTGCGGTTGAGTCAACCAGATAAGAGAGCTTTTCACGTGAAATCTGGTAGCCATCCGTCACCTTCTTCATTGAGGATGAGATTGCAATGGCGTTCAAGTAGTCGTCAATGAAGATCACGATACCCAGTACGAATGTCATCAGCATCGACTGGCGACGGCTCTTCACTTTGGTCACCAGCATATCTGAGAAACTGAGTATGCTGCCGCCTTTTTCAAGGATAGCGATCAGACCGCCCATCAAGCCACAGACCAGAATGATCCAAGCGATGGTTTCATCCATCATAACCGTCATTGAGATATCAACTATCTGCTCAACTGCTTGTGCCGGATTTAGCAGTAAAACCCCAGCAATCGCACCGCTAAATAGCGCTTCTACTGTACGGTGAGTCGTGAGAGCAAAGACGAGTACTAACGCTGTTGGGAGCAGGCTCATCCAGCCATAAGCTTGACCTTCTTCATGGCTAAGGCCAATAGAAGTAAAGAAGATAAAGGTCGCTATCACCAGTAAGGTGACCACAATATGTTGGGTATTGATTTTAAATGGTGCATCCAGCACCTTTGTTTGAGTCGTCATAGCTTGTCAGTCCTTTGTTAAGCTGAGTGCAACATCCAATCGATTTCTAGGGGAGTAACGGCTCGCTCAAATTCCGCGAGTTCACTCCGTTTACAGGCTAGGAATAAATCGATGAATTCTCTCGAGATGTATTGAGCCAACTCGCTGTGTTCCAATTGATCCAGAGCTTCAGACATTCGCACAGGTAAGTCAACAGCATTATCACTAAGAGAAGGAGGGCATTGTTCTTTGGTATAGTTTTCGCTGGCCAGCACCGCGGAGAGCACGACAGCTGCGAGAATGTATGGGTTCACATCTGCGCCTGCAATACGGTGCTCAATACGACGGTTCTTGCTGTCGCTAATTGGTACGCGTAATGCGACACCACGGTGGTTTACTCCCCAGTCAGCTTGGGTAGGCACATAAGCACCAGGCACAAAGCGACGGAAAGAGTTGATATTAGGGCAGATTAACGCCATTGAATCGGATGTTTGCGCTAGCATTGCCGCGATAGTCTGATAAAACAGCGGGCTCTCACTTCCATCAGCTAAGCTAAAGTGGTTGTTACCTTCTTCGTCGACAAGGCTGATGTGGATATGCATGCCATTACCAGCTTGCTCTGCAAAAGGTTTGGCCATAAAAGTGGCATCAAAACCATGTTGGTTGGCAACCTGACGGATGACGCGTTTTGCGATGATGATTTCATCACAAACTCGCAACACATCTTTTGAATGGTTGAAGTTGATTTCAAATTGCCCTGGTGCAGATTCAGATAAAGCACCCGATGTGTTCAGCCCTTGCTCTTGAGCCACTTTACTTAGATCGGACAGGAAGTCTGCATAATCATCAAGACCACCCAGGTCATAAACTTCAGTATCTTTTTCACGGACGTGTTTGGTCGGGTTAATGGCGGTTTGCAATTCCCCATTCTCACCGCGCTTCTTATCAATTAGGTAGAACTCAAGTTCTAGAGCAATGCAGGGATAAAGGTTTTTTCGGTGCAGTTTTTCGACCATGTCGCCAACAATATTGCGAATAAATAGAGAGTTTGGGTTTACTCCCGTTTCATCCATCATGCTCAACAGCAATTGACCCACTTGAGGTTTTGCCGTTGGCATGAGTGTATCGGCGATAGGGAAGCACATATTGTCTGGTTCGCCCAAATCTTCGCCAAGCCCAGCAGACTCCACTACATTTCCTTTGGTATCCAAGGTAATGGTAGATAAAGGGAGAGCGACCCCTTTATGTAGTTTGTCGAGTCCACTCACTGGGATGCGTTTACCACGTGGAGTGGCGTTTATGTCAGTGAAGATCAGGTCGACAAACTCTATTTCTGGCCATTGCTGTCTAAAATTTTTAACTTCCTGTAAATACGATTCCATTTTTAGTTCTCCAAGTAGCCTGACGAGCGGCGAGCTAAAAATAATTGATTTAACAATTAAGTTACATCATTTAGACCAAAGTCTAAGTAATGACAATTATTTTCTTTATATACAATGATTTAACTTCGTTTGCATGAAAGCGGAGAGTTCATTGTTGGTTTGTTTTGTTAACTATTTTGTAACAGGTGATGGTGTTTTGCTCAATATATTGAGCAGAAAATGGCTCTTTTTTGACCAAAAAGGAGGGGTTAGTCACGATTTGGTCAGAATATCGAACATTGCTGTTGATAATTTTGTACATGATTTGTAATGTGAATGTTAAATAAATTGAACACGGAAGCATCATGGCTAAAACAAGCAAACCCGTCATTGGTGTCGTCAGCTGCGCGAAAGAGCTAGGTGGTTACAAGATTCAGTCAGTTAATGACTTTTATCTTCGTGCAGTAAAGGATTTTGGCGGTCTACCTCTGATTTTGGCTCCGGACTTACCAGAAGAAGACATGCAAACCCTTCTCGAATTGTGTGATGGATTTTTGTTTCCGGGAAGTCATTCGAACGTTGCTCCGCATCGCTATAACGCAACGCATGAAGAAGCAAACAAAGATGAGAAGCGCGATGAGCTGGCATTCTCTCTTATTCGACACGCAGTTGATAAAGACATTCCTTGTTTGGGGATCTGTCGAGGGTTCCAAGAGATGAATGTGGCGCTAGGTGGTTCGTTGAATCCAGCCGTTCACGACTCTGGTTTTAGTGACCATAGAGAGAAACCGGTTGAAGATTTTGAACAAAAATATGCACCAGCCCATGCTGTGCTCGTTCAGAAAGAGAGCTTGTTTGAGCAGTGGTTAACGGAAAACCAGTGGCAGAACACCAGTTTGTTCGAAGTAAACACCCTACATAATCAAGGGGTCGACCAACTCGCACCACAGTTACAAATAGAGGCTAAGGCCCCTGACGGTCTAATCGAAGCCTTTAGCCTGCCAGGCCAAAAATTTTTCGTTGGCGTGCAGTGGCACCCAGAATGGCAAGCAAAAACCAATCATTTCTCTCAAATTTTATTCAAAGAATTTATGATGGCTGCCTCTGTATAAATCAGGAGCAGAATGAATGGACAATCAAGAGATTGGTAAAAATATTGTTCAGTTAAGAAAACAAAATGGATTGTCACAACGCGAACTCGCTGAGCGAGCGGGCATTACACACAGTGCGATTTCTTCAATTGAGAATGGCAAAGTCAGTCCGTCAGTGAGTTCGTTACAGAAAATAGTTAATGTTTTTTCTTTATCACTTTCTGAGTTTTTCATTGTTGAAAATGATCAAAGTGATGAAACGAAGGTTGTCGTGACACAGGATGAGCTGGTTGAAATGGGCAGCGAATCGGTTTCGATGAAACTTGTCACCAACGGCAGCAAAGATCAGGTAATCGGATTCCTGATTGAAGAATATGCTCCGCACGGTACCACGGGTGCGCGAGAAATCAGACACGAAGGTGAAGAGATAGGTACGGTCCTTGAGGGGGAAATTACTCTTGAGTACCGAGGAAAGTCTTATCTTATCAAGCAGGGCGAATCGTACGTTATTGATACGATGAAACCGCATAAGTTTACTAATCACACAGACAAGGCTTGTCGAATGATAAGCGCGCATACGCCGACCACATTCTAAGTGGGCCTTGCCTTGTTGTGATAAACAAGGAGGGCGTATGAAAACCCAAGAGCAATGGATTGAACTCAAAAACAATCTCGTCATTGAGAGCCGAGCTTACCTGAATGGCGAGTATTGTGAAGCGCAAAGTGGTCAAACGTTAGGCGTATTCAATCCAGCAACGGATGAAAAACTGACTGATATCGCTCGTTGTCAAAGTGAAGATGTCGATCTTGCGGTTAAGTATGCCCGAGATGCTTTTAAAGCTGGCGATTGGAGCAACAGTGCTCCTGCCAAGCGTAAGGCAGTTCTGTATAAATTTGCCGATCTCATCGAGCAGCATTGTGAGCAATTAGCCCTGCTTGAAACCTTAGACACCGGCAAACCTATTTCTCATAGTGTATCAACGGACGTACCTGGCGCAGCCAATTCATTGCGCTGGTATGCAGAAGCAATTGATAAAGTTTATGGGGAAGTCGCACCAACAGAAAAAAATGTTCATGCCTTTATTTCTCATCAACCTATAGGCGTTGTTGCCGCAGTCGTTCCTTGGAACTTCCCTTTGTGGATTGCGTGCTGGAAACTTGGACCCGCGCTTGCGGCGGGCAACAGTGTCATCCTTAAACCGTCTGAAAAATCATCTCTAACGGCTATCTACTTAGGTCAACTTGCCGAGCAGGCAGGTCTACCAAAAGGTGTTTTCCAAGTCGTCACCGGTTTTGGACATGAAGCTGGTGACGCTTTGGCTAAACATCATGATGTTGATTGCATCGCGTTTACTGGTTCAACCCGAATCGCGGGTCAGCTAATGATCAGTTCAGGTGAAACAAACCTGAAGCGAGTATTCGCTGAAGCGGGTGGTAAGAACGCCAACATCGTCTTTGAAGATTGTGACGATTTAGACCGCGCAGCAGCTGAAACTGCGGCGGGATGTTTCTATAACCAAGGTGAAGTATGTGTCGCTGCGACGCGTCTGTTGGTGCATGAGAGCATTAAGGATCGCTTTGTCGATAAAGTGATTTCAGCGGCACAGGCATTTATGCCTAAAGATCCTCTAGACACCTCCTCATCAATGGGGGCACTGATTGACAAGGAGCACAAAGCCAAGGTGCTTGAGTACATCCTTCTTGGTCAGTCTGAAGGCGCGACGCTTCGCTGTGGTGGCGACGTTCAGGGTCAAGGCGCTTTCGTCGAACCAACCATTCTTGACAACGTCGATAACAAAATGAAAGTGGCTCAGGAAGAGATCTTTGGTCCGGTATTGTGCGTGATTCCATTTAAGGATGAAGCGCAAGCTATCGAGATTGCCAATGACTCACAATATGGCCTTGGTGCAGCACTTTGGAGTAGCAACATCAACCGTGTTCACCGTGTAGCGAAACAGCTACAGGCGGGCTCTGTCTGGGTCAATAACTACAACGAAGGGGACATGACTGTCCCGTTTGGTGGATTCAAGATGAGTGGTAATGGCCGCGACAAATCGCTGCATGCCATCGAGAAATTCACTGAAACTAAGACGACTTGGATTCGTCTACACCCTTAAGCCTGCTGAAGATTAATAAAGGAATATCTCTATGAACAAGCATACGGATTCGTTCTACGCCCATTCTGTACCCAATATGCCTGACTACCCGCAACTGCAAGACCACATTGAGTGTGATGTTTGTGTCGTAGGTGCAGGATTCTCAGGACTCTCTTCTGCCCTGCACTTGGCCGAAAAAGGTTTCAAAGTGGTGGTGCTGGAGAGCGCAAAAGTCGGTTTTGGAGCAACGGGTCGTAACGGTGGACAAATCGTCAATAGCTACAGCCGAGATGTTGATGTACTAGAAAGCCGTTACGACCACACTCAAGCAAAAGCGCTTTGTGAAATGATTTTTGAAGGTGGCGATATCATTCGTGGCCTGATTGATAAATACAATATTGATTGTGACCATAAACAGGGTGGGCTGTTTACCTCGCTAAATAAAAAGCAGCTTAAAGGGCTGGAAGAGCATAAGAAAAACTGGGAACGCTATGGCAATGATCAGCTTACTTTGCTTGATGCTAACGAAATTGAGCAAGCGGTCGGTACCAAAGTCTACTCTGGTGGTCTGCTTGATATGCGTGGCGGACATATTCATCCACTTAAACTTGCGTTGGGTGAAGCGGCAGCATTCGTCTCTCTTGGTGGGCAAATCTTTGAACAGTCGGCAGTAACTGCGATTGAAAAAGGCGCTAATCCAGTTGCTAAAACAGCGCATGGTAGCGTGAAAGCCAAATACTTAGTGCTCGCTGGCAATGCTTACTTAGGTGGGCTAGCGCCGAACATCAGTAATAAAGCGATTCCATGTGGTACTCAGGTTGTGGCAACAGAGCCATTGTCTGAAGAGTTACTTAAACAGATCTTGCCAACCGATTATTGCGTGGAAGATTGTAACTACCTACTGGACTACTTCCGTCTCAGTGCGGATAAACGCCTGCTGTTTGGTGGTGGTGTGGTATACGGTGCGCGCGATCCAGAAAATATCGAAGCCATTATTAGACCTAAGATGGAAACCGTCTTTCCTCAGCTTAAGGGCATCAAAATTGACTACAGATGGACAGGGAACTTCTTGTTGACCTATTCACGTATGCCTCAGTTTGGCGCGTTTGCTGACAACATCTACTACCTGCAAGGCTACAGCGGCCATGGGGTTACTTGTACCCATTTGGCTGGCAAGCTACTAGCAGAAGCATTAACAGGACATGCAGAGCGTTTTGACGCATTTGCTGCCCTTAGACACTACGCTTTCCCAGGTGGTCGTCACTTCCAGATCCCGTTTACGGCTATGGGGGCGGCGTACTACAACCTGAGAGATAAATTGGCGATTTAGGAACAAAAAGATAAGGAATATCCAATGAGTAAAGTCGTGAAGTTTGCCGCTCTACAGCTAACCATCAGCTGGGATCTGGAAGATAACCTCAACAAAGCTAAAGCCGCGATCCGTGAAGCTGCGGCGAATGGCGCAAATGTGATTTTGCCTCAAGAGCTTTTTGCAGCGCCTTATTTCTGCAAAAAGCAGGAAGCGAAGTACTTTGAGTTGGCCCAAGAGACCGCTCACTGTCATCTGATTAAAGAGATGAGCGAATTGGCCAAAGAACTTGGTGTGGTGATTCCAGTTAGCTACTTTGAGAAAGCAGGCAACACTTTCTTTAACTCGCTGGTAATGATCGATGCAGATGGAACCGTACTGGACAATTACCGTAAGTCTCATATTCCTGATGGCCCAGGTTA
Organism: Vibrio sp. M260112; assembly: GCF_036533775.1. NCBI lineage: Bacteria > Pseudomonadati > Pseudomonadota > Gammaproteobacteria > Vibrionales > Vibrionaceae > Vibrio > Vibrio sp. M260112. The sequence continues at coordinate 13,697 of NZ_JATABH010000049.1, forward strand.
CAGCGAGAAGTACTACTTCAGCCCTGGCGATACCGGATTTAAGGTTTGGCAGACTAAGTTTGGTAAGTTTGGTGCGGGTATTTGCTGGGATCAATGGTTTCCAGAGCTTGCGCGCAGTTTGGCTCTTCATGGCGCGGAAGCGATTTTTTATCCAACGGCGATTGGCTCTGAGCCTCAGGATCCAACACTGGATTCACGAGATCATTGGCAACGCACAATGCAGGGGCATTCTGCCGCGAATCTCGTCCCAGTGATTGCTTCCAACCGAGTAGGAACGGAAGTCGATGATGGCATTGAGACGACCTTCTACGGCTCTTCGTTCATTACTGACCACACTGGAGGCAAGCTTGCGGAAGCACCGCGCGAAGGTGAGGCAATCATTTACGCTGAGATCGATTTGGAGCAGACCGCGAAAGCTCGTCACTCTTGGGGCTTGTTCCGTGACCGTCGCCCAGATCTCTACGCTAGTGTAGGCAAGCTTGCAGTATAGGAGGCATTGGAATGCAGTTATTTTCAACGCCTGCACAAGATGGCTTCTATTTTCCGGCTGAGTTTCAGCCGGTTAGCCAAGTTTGGCTAGCATGGCCAGAAAGACGTGACAACTGGCGTGATGACGCCTTACCCGCTCAGCTAACTTTTGCTCGTATCGCCAATGCGATTTCTGAAGTGACGAAAGTCTGTGTTGCGGTAAGTAGCAAACAGTTTGATCACGCTCGTGACTTACTTCAGCCTGAAATTCGGTTAGTTGAAATCCCATTCAACGATGCTTGGATGCGTGATATTGGCCCGACAGTCTTGGTAAACGAGAGTGGTGAACGTCGTGGTATTAGCTGGCAGTTTAATGCTTGGGGCGGTGAGTACAACGGTTTATATGACAACTGGCAACAAGACGATCTCGTCGCCAGTTCGGTGTGTGACATAATCGGCATCGATCACTACCGTGCGCCATTTGTCCTTGAAGGCGGTTCGATTCATACCGATGGTGAGGGCACCTTGTATACCACTGAAGAGTGTTTACTTAGTCCTGGTCGTAACCCTTTGCTGACCAAGCAGCAGATCGAGCAGCAACTCAAGGAGTACCTCAGCATAGAGAAAGTGATTTGGCTTCCTAACGGCTTATTTAATGATGAGACGGATGGCCATGTTGATAATCTTATGCACGTTATTGCTCCCGCTAAAGTGGTGCTGAGTTGGACGGATGACCCAAGTGATCCTCAATATCATCTATCGCGCGAAGCGGAACGGGTGCTCAAATCACAGACCGATGCGCAAGGTCGTGAGATTGAAATTGTGCGTTTACCTTTGCCTGGCCCACTGCATTACAGTGAGAATGAAGCGCAAGGTATTGAGGTAAGCGAAGGAATGAGCCGAGAAGCAGGGGAACGCTTAAGTGCGTCTTATGCAAACTTTCTTATCGTAAATGGCTATGTATTTTTGCCTCTCCTTGATGATAGAACCGATGCTGAGGCGATCTCTGTGCTACAGAGCGCAATGCCGGATCATCAAATCATTGGGATACCGACAAGAGAAGTGCTGTTAGGAGGTGGGAACATCCACTGTATAACGCAGCAGATCCCAGCATAAATAAATCGTAAGCCACGTTAGAACTGATTGCGTGGCGAACACTAGCTTTCAAAAGGAATCACCATGCAACAAATTATTAATCAAAGTCTTCTTTCGTTTATGGTGCCGAGTGAAGAGCAAGGCATTGCCGTGACCAACCCTGCAACCGGAGAACGACTTGGCTTTGCTCCTGTTTCGTCTCAGCAATCCATTTTAGATGGCATTGAACGTTCAAGTGTTGCGCAGAAAGAGTGGGCGGCGAGGTCTGCGAAAGCACGCGGTGCTTTGTTATTGCGCTGGCATCAATTGCTATTGGAAAATAAACAAGACCTCGGCCGTTTAATGACGTTAGAGCAAGGCAAACCACTTACAGAGGCAGAAGGTGAAGTGGCTTATGGCGCGAGCTTTATTGAGTGGTTTGCTGAGGAAGCAAAACGCACATACGGTGAAACGATTCCTGCGCCAAGTGGCGACAAGCGTTTGCTAACCATCAAACAACCGATTGGTGTGGCTTGTGCGATTACCCCGTGGAACTTCCCGATTGCGATGATTACCCGTAAGGCTGGCCCAGCATTGGCTGCGGGCTGTAGCTTTGTGGTTAAGCCATCAGAGTCTACGCCGCTATCGGCGTTTGCGGTGGTTGAGCTAGCGTATCAGGCGGGTATCCCACGTGATGTACTTCAGGTGGTGCTTGGTGAAGATTCACGTCAGGTTGGTGCTATTTTTACCTCTCATCCTCTGATTCGTAAGCTGTCTTTCACAGGCTCTACTAAAGTGGGCAGCATTCTAATGCAGCAAAGTGCGCACGACATTAAACGCACGTCGATGGAACTGGGTGGCAACGCGCCGTTTATCGTTTTTGATGACGCGGATATCGATGCGGCGGTAGCAGGTGCAATGGCGTCTAAGTTCCGTAACGCTGGCCAGACTTGTGTTTGTGCCAACCGCTTCTATGTTCACAGCACGGTTTATGACGAGTTTGTTGCCAAGTTTGACGCTGCTGTTCAAAACCTCAAAGTCGGTAATGGTCTTGAACAGGGCGTCACCATTGGTCCTGTGATTAGCGAATCTGCTAAGCAGGGAATTCAAAGCTTGATTGATGGTGCGATTGAACAAGGTGCGCAGCCTGTCAGTGAGTTGAAGCAACTTGATGGACTCTTTATTCAGCCAGTGATTCTGAAAAATGTTACCCATGACATGAAGATCGTTTCGGAAGAGATCTTTGGCCCAGTCGCTCCCGTGATTGCTTTTGACAATGATGAGCAACTGATTGAGATGGCCAATGACACCATCTATGGATTGGCTTCTTATTTTTACAGCCAGAATATTCACCGCGTGTGGAAAATTGCTGAAGCGTTGCAGTACGGCATGGTTGGAATTAACGAAGGTATTATCTCTACGGAAGTGGCACCGTTTGGCGGCGTCAAACAGTCAGGCATTGGCCGTGAAGGGGCTAAGCAGGGTATCGATGAATACATGGACGTGAAATATCTCTGCTTTGGCGGCAACTAATTTAAGGAAAAATTAATGAACAACCAACAACTACATCAAAGAAGAAGTCAGGTCATTGCTCAGGGTATGGGCGCTATGTACCCACTCTATGTTGAGAAAGCCGATAATGCCCACGTGTGGGATATTGAAGGCAATAAATACATCGACTTCGCGGCGGGAATCGCTGTAACCAACACAGGTCACGCTAACAAGCGTATCAGTGAAGCGGTAAAAGCTCAGATTGACAAGTTCTCCCATACTTGTGCCATGGTCACCCCGTATGCCTCGTTTGTTGAACTGGCAGAGAAGCTGACAGAGCTTGCTCCGGGCCCATCGGCTAAAAAAGCGATTTTCCTCACCACGGGTGCGGAAGCGGTAGAGAACGCAGTAAAAATCGCACGAGCTCATACCGGTCGTAGTGGTGTGATTGCATTTAAAGGGGGGTTCCACGGTCGTACTAACATGACCATGGGACTGACGGGTAAAGTGGCGCCATACAAGGCGGGTTTTGGGCCGTTCCCAAATGAGATTTTCCATGCGCCATATCCGAATGCTTTCCACGGCATTAGCGTCCAGCAGAGTCTACAAGCGATAGAAGATCTGTTTGCTTGTGATATCGAACCATCACGCGTTGCTGCGATCATTTTCGAACCAGTGCAAGGTGAAGGTGGTTTCTACAAGGCACCGAAAGAGTTCGCTCAAGGGCTGCGTCAAGTGTGTGATAAGCATGGCATCATGTTGATTGCCGATGAGATCCAAACCGGCTTTGCGCGTACCGGCAAAATGTTTGCCACTGAGTATCTCGACATTGAGCCTGACATGATGACGATGGCGAAAGGAATCGCGGGTGGTTACCCAATCTCAGCCGTTGTCGGTAAGAGTGATGTTATGGACTCGGCACTACCGGGTGGTTTAGGTGGCACCTACGCGGGTTCGCCTCTTGGCTGTGCCGCTGGTCTGGAAGTGCTCAAAATTATCGAAGAGCTCGATTTATGCGCTAAAGCCCAAGGTATTGGTGAAGTGGTTAATGCTCGTATGATGAAACTGCAACAGTCTGTCCCTGCGATTGGCGAAGTGCGTACCTACGGTGCGATGATGGCCATCGAATTTACTGATCCTCAAACAGGTCAGCCTCTTCAGGATATGACCAAAGCGGTGATCAGCAAGGCACAGGAAAATGGTTTAATTCTGTTGTCATGTGGTGTTAAAGCCAACGTTATTCGTCTGCTACCACCATTGACAATTGAGCCAGAAGTTCTTGAAGAAGGCTTGGATAAACTCGAGAAGATCATTCTCGAAATCGCATAAAATAGAAGACCCGCAATCGCGGGTCTTTTTTTAATCATCAGGTGGAGAGAGCACTAACTTTAGGCGCTGTCTAAGTGATAGCCCCCGATGACTGACCTCTTTCAACATCTCTTGCCACGATTTAAAGGTGACTACTAAAGGGTTAAAGCTCTCGACGGGTTTTGTTAATCCGTCGCGTACAGTCTCGACTTCTGGTTCAAAGGTGGCGAACAGTTTGTCCCAGATAATCAAGACGCCAGCATAGTTTTTATCTATGTATTGAGGATTAAGACCGTGGTGAACACGATGATGACTAGGGGAACCCAAAACAGCCACATACCCGCGATGCGATCAATACGGGCTTTAAATATCTTGACCTTAATGGGCCGGTATTTTCGGTGACGGTTGAAGTGGAAAAAGAGATTGCCGCCATTCGGCTTGAAAATGTCCTTGATGTCGCAGACATGCTGCCATTTTGTAGTGAGTACTTCCTTAGCTCTATAGCCTTTCTGTTCTTGGGGCTAACGGGACGCGAGCTTAATGTGACAGCGATTCACCTCCCTTACGCTGCTCCTGAATATCACCGCCAGTATCAGCAGCGCTTTGCTTGTCAGGTGAAGTTCAATCAGGATGAGTTAGTACTGCGGTTTGATGCCGAGCGGCTTGCGGTTCAGTTCGGATGTTCTGAGAGAACGTTGAGGCGGCAATTGGAACAGTGCTGCACGAGTTATCAGCAGCTTTTGAATGAAGTGCGTGCCGATCTGGCTAAAGAGTATTTGGTTGGGACGCGTTTAACGGTAGAAGAGATTGCGTTTCGCCTTGGCTACAGTGATAGTGCTAATTTTCGTCGAGCATTTAAACGCTGGACAGGAACAACTCCCCAACACTTCAGAGCATAAATCTAGCGGCACAGATAGAACAAATGCCAGCAAAAATGCTGGCATTTGGTCGATAAATGGATGAGCTTTAAGATTATTCGCTTTCGCGATTAGAAGCCCATACGTACATCAGTTCAAGAGCAATGGTTGCTCCTGCAAGCGCTGTAAGGTCACTCTGGTCATAAGGTGGAGAGACTTCCACTACGTCCATGCCAACAACGTTGATGCCAGCTAAACCACGTAGAATCTTCAACACTTTATCTGAGTTCAGACCGCCACAAACGGGTGTTCCTGTACCTGGAGCGAAGGCTGGATCGAGACAGTCGATATCAAACGTTACATATACTGGCTTGTCACCAATGATGTCACGAACACGTGCTACGATCTCCTCTGCGCTCAGATCGTTCGCTTCCATCGCATTGATAACGTTGAAGCCGTGACCATCTTGTTTGTATTCAGTACGGATACCGATCTGAACCGAATGCTTCGGTGAAATCAGCCCTTCGTTTGGCGCATGATAGAACATGGTGCCGTGATCATAGCTGCTGCCGTTAGCATAAGTATCGGTATGTGCGTCAAAGTGGATCAGAGCCATCTCTCCGTGATGTTTCGCGTAAGCGCGTAAAATCGGCAAAGTGATGAAGTGATCGCCACCCAAAGCTAACATGGTCTTGCCGCTTTTTAGGATTTCACTGGTTGCCGCTTCTAAACGGTAAGTGAAGTCTTCAGCATCGCCACAATCAAACACTAAGTCGCCCGCATCGATAACTTTCGCACGGTCGAAGACGTTGAAGTTCCATGGGAACTTTTTGCCTTCCCAAGCCAGATTGACTGACGCGCGACGAATCGCATCCGGCCCCATACGTGCACCTGGTCTACCTGATGTCGCCATATCTAGCGGCACACCGAATACCACCAAATCGGCGTCGGCTGAAACAGGGTTGCGCAGGTACGGCTTGCGCATAAAACTCATCGAGTTTGAGTAGAGTGAATAATCAGTCTTAGTGAACAAATCATTCATTTAAAAATCCTCTAAATAGGTGTAACCCGCTAGGCCACCTTCTAATTCTTCTAGAACGGTTTTCTGCTCGCTCGCTTCTACGCGCTCGGCAACCAGTTCACGATAGTGGTGACGAATCTTATCGACGTCGATATGAACGTAACGCATCATGTCCTCAACGGTATCACCCACGTCTATACGCTCAATGACCGTGTTGCCCGTGTCGTCAACCGTGACAACCGCGCTGTGAGTATCACCAAATAGGTTGTGCATATCACCAAGGATCTCTTGGTACGCGCCAACGAGGAAAAAGCCCATTAAGTATGGTTTGTCTTTGTTCCAAGCGGGCACTGGCAAGGTAGTTTCGATGCCTTGACCTTCAACGTACTGTTCAATTGCACCATCTGAGTCACAGGTGATGTCCAACATGACCGCGCGACGGTCTTCCACATTTTCCAAACCTGATAGAGGCAGAATAGGGAAGACTTGATCGATACCCCAAGCATCCGGTAGAGACTGGAACAGCGAGAAGTTGACAAAGAACTTATCCGCTAGTCGTTCGTTCAGCTCGTCCAGAATTGGGCGATGGAAGCGGTTTTTATTGCTCATTTGGCGGCTTAGTTCGAAGTAAATTCGAAGCGAAAGCTGCTCTGCCCATGCACGTTGCTGAAGATTCAGTACACCAGTCGCAAACTGAGAATGCACTTCTGCTAAGTCACTTTGAGTATCGTTATAGATCTCGATCAGAGCTCGTGCATCGCTGCCATCTTGGAGGTTTTCCCAGCTACGCCACATATTTTGTAGCAAAGTTGGGTCTTCTGCATCGGGTGCAACCACATGCTCTGGATGATACGCTTCCGTACCAATAACGTTCGTGATCAATACCGCATGATGAGCAGTTAAAGAACGACCTGACTCTGAAATAATAACAGGAACTGGCTGTTCATACTGCTGACATACGTCGCCCACAGTGCTCACGATGTTGCGAGCATACTCGATCAGACCGTAGTTCATCGAGTTTGACGATTGGCTGCGAGTGCCATCGTAATCAATCGCTAGACCACCACCAATGTCGAAGTATTTGATGCTAGCCCCCATAGCACGCAGTTCGCAGTAAAAGCGAGCAGACTCATTAACGCCATTGCGGATATCGCGAATGTTAGCCATTTGCGAGCCAAGGTGGAAGTGTACCAGTTGCATTGCATCTAGCTGATCTTCCTGTTTTAGGCGTTCGATAACGGTCAATACTTGAGAAGCGGCTAAGCCGAACTTCGATTTTTCGCCACCGCTTGATTGCCATTTGCCCGCTCCTTGTGAAGCGAGTCGGATGCGGAGACCTAGGCGCGGTTTAACGCCTAAACTTTCAGCTTCTTTTAGTACCAAATCAAGCTCAGAAAGCTTCTCTAGTACGATAAATACTTTGTGACCCAGTTTCTCGCCGATCAGGGCAAGGCGGATGTACTCTCTGTCTTTGTAACCGTTACATACGATCACTGAGCTGGCTTTTTGCGCCAGTGCGAGTACAGCGAGCAATTCAGGCTTACTGCCAGCTTCAAGACCAAGTTGTTTTGTTTCCAACTGAGCCTGACTTTCCAGGATTTCGTCAACAACTTCTTTTTGCTGGTTAACCTTAATTGGATAAACCAACAAATAGTTATTTTGGTATTGGTTTTCTTCAATCGCTTGGTTGAACGCTTGGCAAATACCATGCACGCGTTGGTGCAAAATCTGTGGGAATCGAACTAGTACTGGCAGGTTGAGTTGCTTTTGCTCTAGCTGCGAAACGATGTTACTCAATGGAATTTGGTGCGCGTTATCGCTGCGAGGTGATACATACACCTCACCCTGATTGTCGATACCATAGAAGCCTTGGCTCCAGTAGTGAACATTGTAATCAGCGCGAACACGGTCAAGTTTGGAAATGTTTTCCACATCAAATCTCACAAAGACAGAGATAAAAAAACATGATTCAGAATGGCCTGAAATCATACCTGATACGGGGCTGGATAGGGTTAAAAGCCGTCGTGTCGAGCGCATTAACGGATAAATATTAGCTTGAGTCTAACAAAACAATTTTGTCGCCACGATTGGATATGAACTCTGTGAGTTATATTAGAGCCTTTATCTGGACTTAGTGAAATTCAATCACAAGACTAACCTTTATTTGGCTAGGTTGAACCGCTAAAATGGGCACAAATTGAATAGTGTTGGATGAAACATGGCAAAATTAACACTCCAAGAGCAAATGCTAAAAGCGGGCTTGGTGAACGAGAAAAAGCTTAAAAAAGCGAAGAAAGGTTCTAAAAAATCGCGTGTTCAAGCACGTGAAGTCAAAGCTGCGGTTGAAGAGAATAAACGTCAGCAACAAGAACGTGATAAAGCGCTGAGCAATGAACAGAAAGAGCAACGCTTGAGCAAAGAAATTCAGGCGCAAATTAAACAGCTGATCGAGATGAATAAAATCGATCTTAAAGACGGTGACATCAAGTACAACTTTACCGATGGCACGTTAGTAAAATCTGTTTATGTTGAGTCTTTAGTTCGTGATCAACTGGCAAAAGGGATCTTGTCTATTGCGCGTAGTGAAGAGTCTTACGTTGTGATTCCTAGCAGTGTCGCCAAGAAAATTGCATTGCGTGATGAGAGTGCGATCATTGAGCAGAATGCGCCAGCTGAAGACCTTCCAGCAGAAGATGATCCATACGCTGATTTTGTCGTGCCAGATGATTTGATGTGGTAGAGCAAAATACCGACAAATAAAAAACCAGCCACTAGGGCTAATGCCGATCAGTTAAGAGATAAATGATCGGTTGAACGATCCTGCAGATAGCTTATAAAGGCTCTAAGTTTCTATAACTTTGAGCCTTTTATTTTGCAATTAACTACAGCCCTAACACTCGCCAATCGTTATGCCCCCAATACTG
>NZ_JATABH010000050.1:0-22472 GCF_036533775.1 Vibrio sp. M260112
ATGAAACAGTAACTCGGAATCATCAATGCAAAGCAATGTGGCAACTATTAAAACGGGTTCGAAACTTTATGGATAACATTTCATCGTTTCCCAGCGGTGGTCATGGAGTACAAAAAGTGAAGCATAATTAGGATCAGCTATTTAGCAGAAGAAGCCGATCAAGAATCAAAACGTGGCTTAGAGAGTATTCAGTACACCATCACTGAGGTCACGACTCTGGCAAACGAACTTAACCGCGCACAAGGAATTATCAATGTACTGGCTCAAGACAGCCAAAAAATCGATAGTATTCTTGAAGTTATCACGACGATTTCAGAAACCAATCTGCTCGCACTTAACGCCGCTATCGAGGCCGCCAGAGCGGGTGAAGCGGGACGTGGGTTTGTCGTCGTTGCTGACGAAGTTCGCAATCTCGCCTCCAAAACTGGCACTTCTGCAAACGAAATTCACGCAATGATCCGCCAGTTGCAAGAGACCGCAGAGAGTGCGGTTGTTGCAATGCAGCAAGGGCTTGATCTTTCTACTAACTGTAAGGAACGCGCCGACCAAACCGGTGGTGTACTCGATAATATTTCAGAAAAACTCAATGCAGTGACCGACAGCAGCGTACAAATCGCGGCCGCCGTAGAGCAACAAGCGAGTGTCACTAACGAGATCAACACCAATATCGTCAACATTAAGAATCTGTCTGATGAAACCTTATGTACGTCACAATCGTCGATTGAACGTACTAGTATTCTGGTCGATAAGATAGAAGGCTTACAACGCTTAATGAAACAATTTCAAGCTTAATAAACCGTTCATTCTGCCCCTCGCCAATCCATGATCTGGTGAGGGGTTCAGTGCTTTCCTATCGAGCGATTTCCAGACACACAATCTCTTGTCGACATGTGCAAAGCAACGAGATCTATGTTCATTCGAGGTGCGTTTGATCGCTTTTTTAGCCTCAATAATCAAGTCTGTTATATTAGTGTGAAGTGGGTCTATTTCTTGCCTTGATTCTCAACATGAAAAGAATATTATGAGTGGATATTCATAACTGAGCATATGTTTACTCACTGGAGAAGGCGGTTCGAATGGAGCTCGACATATTCAACCCTTCGCGGCAATTGCGTCGAGCTGTGTTATTTTGGCTCAGTATACTTTTGGCCGTCATGTCTGCCTTTTTAACTGTCGCTAATATCGCTTCTGGCTCCTATAATTTTCATCATTACAATGAAGCGGCTTTTGGTGTTCTGTCTCTTGTTGTTGGTTACTTCACCTATCGCAAATATACCTCAAAGCTAATTGTTACCGCTTATGTATATTGCTTGATTGCCTCAACCTCAATTGCAACTTATTACTATCCCATCAAGTACGGGGTTTTCCTTTGGGCTTGTTTGTTCCCTGTCGTCTTTTACCTAATCCTTGGTCGTCGCTATGGCTTTCTCGCCACTGGTGTTGGCTTTATTACTCAATTAGCCATTGTACTGCATCGTATTATGGGCGAAGATTTGATCAACTCGATTCATTTGGTACTTAACTTCTCTTTAGTGTTTCTCGCGATATGGGTAACCGCACACGTGCTTGAGGTTAAGCGACGAGTCTCTGAAGCATCTTTAGGGCAACTCGCCTCACGTGATGCCCTGACTGGCGTTTACAACCGCCACGCACTCTCGCACAACTTCGAACGGTATCGCAATGAAAGTAGAAAGTTACCTATGTCTCTGCTTGTCTTAGATTTGGACTTTTTTAAATCAGTGAATGATCGCTATGGTCATGATGTGGGTGACAAAGTGTTGATACAAACCGCCGCCTTACTCGATTCACTGAGTGACGAACATCTGGTCTATCGCATTGGGGGAGAAGAGTTTTGCGTCGCTTTGCACGACACGGGATTGGATTCGGCAAAAATGAAAGCGGAACAAATGCGTAATGCCATCGAATGTTATTGCTTTAATACACCAGCAGAACCGATTGCGCTGACCGCCAGCATTGGTGTTTACCTATGTAACCACTATGCCAACTTAGAATCTGTTCTCAGAGAAGCAGATAAAGAACTCTATCACGCTAAAAAGAATGGCCGCAATCAGGTAAAAGTTTGCAACCTTTCTCCTTCTAAACTCAGTTTTTTACAGCCCTAATTCTGCTGTCCCTCTTCGAATACAACATTATAATTTTCAGTGTACGTACAATGTGGTTGACGGCTACAGGTGAAAAAACGTCGACCTTTGTGTTCACCCTGGCTGGCGGTCTTAATCACCATTGGACTTCCGCAACGTTTACAAAAACGAACCTCTTTTTCGGGTTCAATCAGATCAATATGTGCCGCAAGTAATCGGCGCAATCTACTCACCTGATAGCTATGTTTGATGTTGGCTCCAATCAGAGGGATCCCAGCCGACTTACACACATGCATCAGGAGCTTTTGCCGTTCGACCTTACCTTTATCCAACTCTTTACCATTGTCTAATTCAATAACGACACGAACTTCAAGAGTGCGAGGATCGCACACAACGTAGTCAAAATAGCTTTTAGCGATGCGATTGTTGGCAATAAACCACTGTTTCTTGTCCGTCGCCAATGGGGCAATCACATTGGACAAGTTCACTTTACTCATCACCACTCCATGCTGCCCTACTGCCGTAATCAATGCGTTGTAAAACGCCGACTCTTGTCCTGTAAGAAGTGGGCCTTTCTTTTTATACGAGCAGTCTTTTAGCTCATCTTGTTTAAGATAACGCTTTTGTATAACGACGAAGAAAATGACCAATATGGCAACAACTATGAAAACGCTTTCCATCTGGTTTCTGCTAACCCTATATAAAGTGGATATTTGTTTTTGATATTTAATTATTCGATATTATACCCAGACAGCAATAAGTGGTTAACGTTTTTGAGAGGCAGAGGCAGGTAGGGCTAACTTTATCACTACTCTTTGCTCTGGTTTGATTTGTTTAATATCTTCGCCCCAATATTTTTCAACTAGGCGATCTATCAAACCACTGCGTTTGGCATCGAGTAATGCCTGTTCAATCTTATGACGATATGGTGCCATATTAGGCGAGAGATAGAACTTAAAGTCGCGTTCGTAAACGAGTATTAGACGTTGCTCTATTGCAAGGTGGGGGTTTTGCTGCGACTCCGTAACGATCTCATTCAAACCACGAGGAAAGTAGTTCACCTTACCGTCGGTGGTAAGGAGGTTGTACAAAACTCGCCATTCACCATCCTGAAGGTAGACGTTGAGACCATTGTTTTGCCATACCTTGGCATCATACCAATTGATCCCCATACCGGCGACCTTATCAATGCCTTGTAGCTCTTCGAGTGAGGTCACCTTATCAAATACTGGCTGTAGTTTAGGCGGAATTAGCAGCACTCGCTTGCCAATCAACCCATTCGTTAAGGGCACATCAACTGCGATATAACGACGATCTCGCTCCGCCGTACTGATTAGCCAAGTCATACTTAACTGGTTGGCTTCCACCATCTTAAGCACTCGCTTTTGCGGGATATGTTCACTGGGCTCTTCAATGAAAACTTCAAAACCCGCATTGCTCAGCGCTTCATAAAGAAGTTCATGGTAATACCTATGCCCGCCATCAATTTGCGAGGCTAGAGTGAGCGTGATGGTTTCTTTTGCCCAAGTCAACGGCGCAAGAGCGCATAACAGTACAACGAATAATTTCATATCATCGCCTAACGGTATTTGTCTAAGATTTCTTGATAGCGGCTTACACCACTTTCACCCACTGTTTTTTTCAACGCATCGACTCCCTTTTGCAATTGAGACACAAGTTTTTTGTCCACTTCTAGATTAAATGCAAAATAGAGTTCACCTTCACGAAGTACGTGTACCACTTCATATTCCTCGGTGCTGTAACCCGCGCTCTTTAGCCACCATTTGGCAACGTTCTCTTCATAGGCCCATAAATCAATGCGATCTTTGGCTAGTTGACTCGCTAGCATATCCGGTACTGAGCTTTCAATCATGGAATCACGCGGTACACCCAACTCCAATAACAGCTGTTCACCCACATCATCTCGGATGACCCCTATACGATATTGAGCTAACGCTATGGTTTGGTTGATGACGATATTGCGTGAGCGTTTTGCTAATACCACAATCCTCGTCGTGCTTATGGGTCCAGCCCATTGGAAGATATGCTCTCGCAATTTGGTTCGCGTGGTTGAGAAAAGGACAGTATTAGGTTTAATCAATGCAGTGCGATAAGCCCTTGGCCAAGGCTGAACCTGAATCGCCTCAAGACCAACAGGACTTTCAATATGAGCGCTCGCGGCAGCCAAAACATCAACGGCAATACCTTGTACTACGCCATCGCTCTGATAATTGTAAGGAGGATACTGTTCGGTGAGATAGTTTAATTGATTGAGCTCTCTACCGTTTACGCTAATAGCGAGAAAGGACATACCCATCAAAAAACATGTCAAAAGTCGCATATACGACCCCTACAAATTAATAACAATCTACTTATTAATGTAGAGGTCTATAACGATTCCGTCTAGGAAACACCCTATTCAATAGAGCCTCTAATTGGCTTTTTTGTAGGTGCGCTCTGGTCGACCAACTGAACCATAGTTGAGATCCGCCTCTAGTTCACCTGTACTAATCAGGTACTCCAAATAGCGTCTCGCAGTGGTGCGACTCGCACCAATCTGTTCCCCAGCTTCATCCGCGGTAAGATGAACATGTTCAACAAATAGCGTTTTGATTTTTTCGAGCGTTACCCCATCAATCCCCTTGGGTAAACGATTCTTAGGGGACTCGTTGGAAGGTGTCGATTGGAGCATCTTATCCACGATGTTTTGATCCAAGTCACTAGCGTGATTCAACTGATGCTTCTGCGAAATGTATTTCTTGAGTGCCGCTTCGAGTCGTGGAAATACGACCGGTTTGAGCAAGTAGTCGACCACGCCCCCACGCATCGCCTGTTGTAACGTTTCAACGTCGCGTGCAGCGGTAATCAGAATGACATCACAGCTTAAATGGTTGCTGCGCAGTTCATGTAAAATCTCTAACCCAGTACCGTCGGGAAGGTAAACATCTAACAACAATAAGTCAGGCGCTAATACCTCTAACTGAAGACCCGCTTCTCGCTTTGTCGTTGCAATGCCAATTACTTCATAGCCATCCATCTGCTCTAAGTAGCGTTGATGGAGTTGCGCTATCGCGAGATCGTCTTCGATGATCATTACTCGCGTTACTGAGGTCATATCTGTTCTTCCTTAGGTAGGTACACCGTGATCCTTGCTCCATGTTGCTTATTGTTGACCATTTCCAACTCGCCGTGATAACGAATTGCGAGTTCATTGATGAGATATAAGCCCACTCCTCGTGTTGCCTTATCTTTACTCGAGACGCCCCGTCTTACCAATGATTCTACACTCATGTTTTCAGGCAACCCACATCCTTGGTCGATTACCTCTAAAATCACTTCATTACCAAAGTCACTAATTGAGACTTCAATCGTACGTCGATGGGGGGAAAATAAAGTCTCTTTCGTTATCGCTTCACGCGTCGCATCGAATGCATTGTCGATTAAATTACCAAGAATTGTGACCAGATCTTCAGGGTTAATTCGTTTTGGTAAAGGTTCGAGACGAGAGCCTTCTTCAACCACTAAACGCAGACCAAGCTCTCTTGCACGTTCAGTTTTGCCTAATAACATACCCGCAATCAGAGGCTCTTTGACTGTTTCTCGCAAAAACTCGATCAATGCTTGATAGTGCTCAGTTTCCTGACCGATCAAATATTGCACCGCTTCCAGCTCTCCCATCTGAACCATGCCGCTAATCGTATTGAGCTTATTTCGATGCTCATGAGTCTGAGAGCGCAACATTTCTGCATACTCTTTGGTCTTAGCCAATTGCTCAGTCAATTCGGTCAGGTCGTCTCTCAAGCGAAAACTCGACACCGCCCCCACCACTTTGCCATCAACAATGATGGGACTTCGGTTGGCAATCAAACGCTGCTTGTTGAGGTAGAGGTTAATATCATGGTCTGTACGAGCTGTTTGCAACACGGTTTGCAAGTCACTGTCTGGGAGTACTTCACTTAATGGCTGGTTAAGCGACTGCTCTTTGTTGAGGCCTAATATTTGGCACGCACTCTTATTGATAGACCGCAACTTGCCCTTATCATCAATGGTTAGAATTCCCTCTTTAAGGGTTTCGAGAGTGACATCAAGCTCAACATACAACCGCCCAATTTCTTCGGGCTCAAAGCCTAAAATCGCATGCTGAAAGCGACGTGACGCATAGCTCGAAACAATCGCATTGGCGCCAACAACAGCAAATGCCATCAGGATCAGGTAAATCAAAAACGGTTCTATTCGGTCTTGTAGTCTGTCGATTAGATAACCGACCGAGACGACACCGATGATTTGCCCTTGCGCATTGAATACTGCCGACTTTCCTCGGACTGAATAACCAAGCGAGCCTTTAGCGATCGAAACGTAAGATTGTCCATCGATCAGAGCTCGATCGTTATCCCCGCCTTTCATTGGTTTACCAATTCGCTCATCCAACGGATGCACTAAACGGACACCCTCGTTGTTACCGACAACAATAAATGCAGCACCAATTAAGGTCGTCAGCGTTCGATAACGTTCCTGACTTTCTTCGTCTGGGCCATTTTCGATCATTTCAATTACGTAAGGAGATTCGGCAAGAAATGAAGCAATTCCCAACGCTTTCTGCCCCATCTCATCTTCTTGGGCATGCTTAATATAGACAAAGCCAGCTGCAACGAGTAACAGCAACTCGATTAAGCCAGATAGCGTCATAATAATCAGCATTCGTTTACGAAAACTGATGCTACTCCATTTCATAAATACTCCTTTTTACACCTAAAGGATAACATTTGGATAACAAGCCAACGATTGGAGGATGAGTAATATGTGAAGCCCACAAAGATAAAATATTGACAGTGGTTATAAAGCCACCAAGCCGTATAAAGAAAACGTTTGCCTTGTGGTTCTTAGGCATTTTTAAATATGAAATCGGTATAATATTTGATCTAGATCATGAATATTCATGGCCATTTTTTACGCAATGCAGTCAGATTTTCCGTATAATTATTAAGCACAGCCATTGTGCAAAACGTTAGTTTGGGCAGCCAAATTTCACATAAATACTACAACTATTTTGGCTGAAGGTATGACAGAGGAAAAGGCGATGAAAAAGGATATTTTCGGCATTTGTTTATCAAGAAGTATGCTCTCCAACAACCTAGCGAGCACGTTTACTCATGTCAGGGCTTACCAAAAGTCAGATCAAGGCGAGGATGTGACGGTGATGCATACTTATCCACAAATGTCTGGGCAGGAGCTATTGACCAATATGAAACAGTCCGAACGCTTATTGTGGCGTGCTGAGTTTGTCTGCTCCAACAACAAATAGCCTCATTCGTTGATAAGGAAAAGGGAAGCATTGCGCTTCCCTTTTGTTTGCTTTAACTCGAAGGCGAATCCGCCATTTTTCTCACCTGAGTGAGGTATCGAATCCAACTTTTCGCCTGCGATGAAGGCTCTATCTGCTCAGCGCGTTTTGCCTCAATAAGGGCATCTTCGACTCGATTTAACTTGAACAGTACACGCGTCTTAGCCAACGCCACTTGTTCTTTATGCCCCTCGACTTTGTTTAGTACTGGCAGAGCTTGTTGATAGTGTCCCTGCTGTACCATTAGCTGGGCAACATTCCAATGATAGTCTTTATCTAACTTCGCGGCCTGCATCCACACCTCTATCGCTTTGTTCCATTCCTTTGCCGATTGCCAATAGACGGCCTGTTCCGCCAACAGTTTTACGTCACTAGATGCGTTTTCGAGCTCACTAATTTCCAACGCTGCACGCTCCGGCACACCTCGTTTAGCGTAGAGCTGGGCGAGAATACGGCGATCATTTTCCGTTAATGCTAGCTGATTCAGCTTGGCCAGAGAGAGCGTATCCAGAGCCTCTTTGTCTTGCCCTACTCGCATCTGCAAGCTCGCTAACTGTCGCCACCAATTAAGCTTCTCAGGTTGCAAAGCAATCAACTGTTTTAGCGTTGGAATCGCCTGTGACCACTGTTTTAACTGCAATTGTGCGCCAAAAATGAGTGATAATGGCTGAATTCGGTCACTGGCCGATGCCTTCAGATAGTGATTCGCTGCCGGAATTACCTTATTCCACTGTTCAAGTTGATAATGAGACTGAGCAATACGTAGCCACACATCTTCTATTGGTGTTTTCTCGGCAGCGGATTTAACCAACGAATAGTAATGCTTGAGAGCCAGTTGATAGTTTTGCTGGCTAAGATGCAGATCTGCCAGCATTCTCTGGGTCGTCCAAGCCTGTTCATCTTGTAGCAGTCCACTCATTACCGCCTTGGTCAACTGCCCAATCGCGCCATCCACTTGACCATCCTGCCACAAAAAAACACCCTGCATACGAGCGATAAATGCTTGGTCATAAGCTCTTGATGTGTCGATCTGCTGAAGTTCGTTAATCGCCTCTTTGAGCTGGTCATTTTGCGCCAGCTGGTGCGCCTTTTGTACACGAATCGCACTATATTGACTCAACTCTTGGGCGGTTCCCATCACTGAAAACAACACAAGAAAAACGACGAATAGATGTCTAATCATGGCGCTATTTTAAACTCCACTGTAACCGTCTGACCGAATTGCGATATGGCTTTGCCATCGACAATCTTCGGCTGATACTTCCATTTTTTTAGTGCTGCGATAGCTACTCGCTCAAAGGTGCGCTTGGGCTTAGCATCTAGCACCTCTAAATCCGTCGGTCTACCTGTTGGGTCAATGGTAAATTTAATCACAACATAACCTTCAATGCGGCGCTTTGCCGCCTGGCTTGGATATCTAGGCTCAACTCGATAGAGTGGCATCGCCTGTTGATTAACCCCAAAATCGCCAAAACTCGGGGCGCTAATCGCCAATCCTTCGATCGCGGTACTGAGACCTAGTGAAGGTTGAGAAACCGGAGATAATTGAGTCTGTTCGGCATTCGCTTGAGAAGTCGGCATATGCTGCGGCACCTGCGGTGCTTTAGGCGGTTCTGGGACACTGCGTTGACGTCTCTGCACGTCTTGCTCATTCTCCAGCATGATCATGTTAAAACTGAGCGATTGGCTTGTGTCGGGGACAGATCGTTGACCACTGTCTACCATCAGTGCCATCACGCTGAATATCGCGAGCACACACGCGAACGCAAGCGGTATCGCTAATAGCAATCGCATCACTAGATCTTCTCCGCTGCTAATGCGATATTGCGTACACCTGCGCTCTTGGCTGCATCCATGACCTTAACCACGGTACCACTGTACGCGTGTTCGTCAGCCTGAATAACCAGTGACGCGTCCGGCTTGTCCAACATCAAGTGTTCAAGCGTCGCCTGCACTCGCTCTACATCAACAACACGTTTGTCGATATATATATCGTTTGCCGAGGTAATAGCGACAAAGATCCCCACTTCTTTCTGACTCACCACGTTTGATGCAGTCGGTCGATTGACCTCTACACCTGATTCTCGTACAAATGAACTGGTAACGATAAAGAAGATCAACATGATAAATACAATATCAAGCATTGATGTCAGATCGACCTGCGCTTCTTCTTGTCTCTGTTGACGTCGACCGAGTCTCATCGTTGACTCCTTAATGATTTTTCTAATTTAATTTCGTTCATCTGACACGCTTTTTGTAAACGGGCGTAAGCAAACATGCCAGTTAAAGCCGCAACCATACCCGCCATCGTTGGCAAGGTCGCTAGTGAAATACCAGACGCCATCAATTTGGGATTACTGCTGCCCTGATTGGCCATGACATCAAATACTGAAATCATTCCTGTTACGGTGCCTAACAACCCCAACATTGGGCAAATCGCCACCAGCACCTTGATGATATTTAGGTGTTGGTGGAGCTGACGATGCGCTTCAGATAGCCAACCATCACGGATAGACCGCGCATACCAAGAGTCGTGGTCGGCTCTCAATTGCCATTTAGCCACCCACTGTTTTTTTAACTTGGGAAACTGAAACCACAAAAACACCACACGCTCTATCAGTAAAATCCAGCTCAATAACACCACTGAGGCTAACCACCAAAGCACTTGGCCGCCCTGCTGCATAAATTGTTGCAGAGCACTTAGCCAAGATTGCGTCGTGATCAAATCCGATAATAGAGCAAATAGCGCGTCCATTACGCTGCATTCCCCAACTTATCGTCAACCACGACATTATCCTGTTCCGCCTGCTCGGCCACTAAAGCGATCCCTTGCTTCTCAAGAATGTTACGGATGGCTTCCGCTTGAGCACTCAAAATATTGTGTGCCAACAACAACGGCATGGCAGCGATGAGGCCTAGCACTGTCGTTACCAATGCCATTGATATTCCGCCAGCCATTACTTTTGGATCACCATTGCCGAATTGTGTAATCACTTGGAAGGTTTCAATCATACCTGTCACCGTGCCTAATAGACCGAGCATGGGTGCCAACGCCGCCAGCAATTTAAGCATTGAGAGGCCTTTCTCTAAACTGGCCTGTTCATCAACTACCGCTTCAAGCAAGCGTAACTCTAAAGCTTCAAGAGTCTTGTGTTTGCCATTTCCATAAACCGCCAACACACGACCAAGTGGGTTATCCGTGGGCATGTTAGGATTTTTAAACTGAATTCGAATTTTTTGGCGAGCAACAGACAAACTTACACCACGAACCAAAGCAATCAACAAACCAATAGCAAGCAAGCCGAGAATCACTTTACCCACGGCACCGCCCGCTTGAAGTCTGTCCATAAGACTTGGGGTCAATGCGAGTTGCTCTAGCATCACGCCACGGGAAGGATCTATTACTAGCGCTGTCGGTAGACCTTTATTCAAGTTTGCTAACGTATCTAGCGTTGGACCATTTTCCGGTTGTTGAATATACGCTGTCGCAACCTGCTTACTGCCGTTCCAGTTGAGGTAGCCTTGCTGACCAATAAGTCCAAAAGCTCCTAAGCGCAGCGCCTGTGTTTGCTGAGATATCCCTTCACCGTCGATAAAGGCCACAAGCGTAGATTCGATCTCTCGGCTAGCAGCAACCTGCTCACTAAACGCGAGCCACAGTTCGGTCAACTGCGGTAAGGAAGGGAGCTGCATTGCAGCGACGATCTCATTCACTGCCGCGGTATGCGTCTGTGCGCCTGCACCAGTGACCGATTGAGATAACTCCGATTGCAGTTGTTTGGCATTTTGTCGCACGACACCAAACACCTCGCCCAAGCTACCTGTTTCTAGACGCAGTTTCTCTTCCAATTCTGCTAACTGCTGTTCATTTCGACTGAAATCAGCGGCTAACTGGTCGTTATGCGCTTGCAGTGCCTGTTTCTGCTTTGAAAGTTGTTGCTTTAACTGCGCCAGTTCTTGCTCGGTTTGTTTAAAGCCAGATTCACGTAATTGATTGTGCTGTTGCTGAACTTTCGCTTCATTCTTCGCGACGGAGACTAAATCACTCGCCGAAGAATAGATTGGCAAGGCCGTTAAGGTCAGCAAAGTTATTAGGGCTGGGAATCTCATTGCTTCGCCTCCGCAACTTTCAGTGATATCGGCAAAGTGATCAAACTTGGCGCAACCTGTTTCGCCGCCATACTAAACGCGCTATCTAGTTCAGATTTTAGGGAAGCGTCTACTTCATACCACTTCGAGTCATTTTGATTCCAAGACCAGAATTTTTTGCCATTCAGGCTGCGTGCAACAAGAGACACACGACCAACATAGAGCACATCTGCCTGGCGTTTTTCGCCATCGATAATCACTTGCCCCTGATAAAGCCCCAGCTTTGTTCCGTAGTCCATCTCGATTTGATAAGCTTCCAGAATACGACGATACTTCTCAGCATCACTGACATCCGCCCGGGTCATCAAAGATTCAAGCTTAGCGAGACGCTCATTGCGTTGATCTAACTTTATTGGGACATCTTGAGCGACAATCTGTTTCAGTCCATCAATCATCTGATACATCAAAGGTACAATCCCCTGACGTGTCGCCTTAATTTCTTCAATCTGGCGCTCTAAGCTACTTGCCTCTTGATGCTGGCTATTCACCAAAGATGTCAAATGCTGACGATAGACTTCGAGGTTCTTGACCTCTTCTTGCAACTGCTCAATCTCTGCCTTAAGCAACAGTGTTTTTTCAGCACTGCTATCAATGCGTTTTTGGCTGCTGGCAGAAGCCGAATTGGTCTTGCTTTGAATGCCTTGCGCGGTATCTAAACCGCTAGCCAATGTACTTGTTGCTGCGAGGGTAAGACTAAGTACCAAACTTGTCGTAACTGAATTCATAACGTCTGTTTTTACTGATGTCATTATATAATTGAGAAGCAATCTCATTTAGGGTAATGCTCATAGTAGCGTCATTAAGCAAAATTGCAATGATCGTTGCACTTAAACAGGAATAGGGAAAGGTACTACCCTCTCCCTGATTCGTTCACAGAATTATACTCAGCTGTGATTAGTATTTAATTTGCAGTGTTGCCATATAGTTTCGGCCTTCTCCAATCACTACATCTTCCGCGTAGTTATGGCTCGATGAGGTTGCACCACCTCCGGCCAAATAATCGGTGTCAAACAGGTTTTCTACGCTAAGACGAGCCACCATATCAAGGTTTGCATCATACTTATAGGTGTAGGCAAGCCCCATATCGACTCGAGTATACCCCTCTTTCTTAAAAGTATTGGCATCATCACCATATCGAGCGCCTTGATAGATAATACCCAAATTCACATCTAGCTCGTTAGTAGCTGCATAGCTAGACCATAAACTAGCGGCAAACTCAGGGACATCTTTCGGTTTGTTACCTGCATAGGTCTCGTGCTGACTGATTTCAGCATCCAAATACATGGCAGAGCCAAACAGTGACACTCGCTCTGTTACCATACCCTGCGCCGTCAATTCAGCGCCTCGGTGTTGCTGTTCACCGTCTTGAGTTTTGATGTAGTTGCCGGCATTGATAGTATCTTCGACATCCATAGCAACATTCTGTTGCGTGATATCAAATAGCGCGCCAGATAGATATAGACGCTTATCGAGTAATTCCCACTTAGTACCCACTTCATAAGAGACACCCGTTGCTGCGTCTAAAAGAGCGCCATCATTGGTGTAAGTGCGGCGACCACTTGCCACCGCGCCTTGTGGTTCAAAACTTTCGGGATATGAAGCGTAAACACTGCCGTTGTCTGCGGGATGATAGATAACAGCAAACTTAGGCGAGATATTCTCTTCAGCAACGCCATCCGCAACCTTACGATCAAAACGAACGCCTGCAAGTAACTGCCACTGCTCGTTTAACGTCATCAGGTCTTGTGCATAAAAGCCCCAAGTGTCACAGTTCGATATCATCATCGACAACTAAAATTCGCGACATGAGAATAGCAGTACAATTGAAAAGGGTTCGCATTCTAAACTAAGGCCACATTGAAGACAATGGCACTTAGTTGCGAAGTGCTGTGCGAATAGTCGGATCTAACGTCTACCAAGCTTCAAGACTGACGAGAATAGACTCCTCAGCTTAATTTTGGTCGTGCGCCAATGAGTCGTTGGCGTTCTCGGTGCCGTACTCAGCAAGTGCTGATAGACAGGCTCAGTAAATTCGACCTGCCCTCCATGCGCAACCAGCAATACTTTCGGCTGGAGATTGTAGATACGCTTAATCGAAGCCCGATATTTATTTGGATGGAAGACGGGAAACGGTGAGATAAGATGTTTTTTGACTTCGACCATCAGATCGGCGACATACAAAATTCCTTTCTCTTGGTGATGCAGCGAAAGGTCTCTATCGGTGTGCCCCGGTGTTTCGAGCACGGTCCAATCTTCAAAGCCAGGAATCATTTCACCATCTGAAAGCTCAATATCGGCGATCAGCTTTCGTGAATACCACAAATTTCTCCGCGGTTTGTTTTTACGTCGCGCAACCCAACGCGCCAGCATAATATCGGTCAAGTGCATTGCAAATCCGCTCACCCCGCCATACCAATGATGATCTCGTTTTGCCGACACTATCTTACACCCTGTAATCGATCGTAGCTTATGCGCTGCGCCCGCATGGTCTGGGTGCATGTGTGTCACTACCACTGCGGCTAAATCACTAAACGGGCGCTGCAACTCATGAGTAATAAAATGTTTGAGATACGAAATATCAGCTCTTGATGCACCATCTAGTAACATCAGCTTTTTTTCATACTCCACCAGATAAATTTTTTGGATATAGCCATCTAAAGCATGGATCTTCATAGCCGCTAAACATTTAACATTGCATTTACATTCAACTTATCAGGCTTATCACTATTGCAAAGAGTATTAGCTCTAATATGTGACGTCACAGATGCCTTTGACCAACAAATTAGAACAATACAAACACAAAAGCGCGGCATTCACACCGCGCTCTCATATCAATGCCCTTGACTCAGTGTGCTTTGCTGGTTGATAAGCCAGTCATCTTCGCCACCTGCTCTACGACGGTATTCACTTGCTGGGCAATCTGCTTGAGTGTCTCCATCTCTTCGTCACTAAACGGATGTTGCAAGATCGCTTCTGCACCATTTTTACCCACCACCGTTGGCAAACTCAGCACGACGTCTTTCAGGCCATATTCTCCCTTGAGCAAGGTAGCAACAGGCAAGACAGAGCGTTCGTCAATCATCAACGCTTGTATGATTCGAAATACGCTGGCGGAGATACCGTGAGTGGTATTTTGCTTACGTTTGAAAATCTCATACCCTGCCTGCTTGACCGACTCTAGCAGTTCGTCAGCACAGATCCGCTCAATATGGTGGGTATCACAATAGTAATCCGCGGGCTGACCAGCGATAGAAATGAGACTTTTGGGTGTAAAACAGTGGCTACCATGCTCACCCAGCACATAGCCAAATACGTTCTTGGGGTCGAGATTGACACGATTGCCGACAATACTCATCAAACGGGCGGTATCAATAACACAGCCACTACTGATCACTTTAGAACGCGGGAAATGGGTATTGGTGGCGATAAAGTGAGCCACGACATCACATGGATTACTGACCACAATTAAAGTCGCGTTAGGCGCTACGCGTTCAACTTCTTTGGCAATCTCAACACCAATGCGGGTATTGATTTCAGCCAGATCGATACGTGTTTGTCCTTGTTTGATCTGAGCACCTGCGGTAATCACGACGATATCAGCGCCAATGAGAGTCAGGTAGTTATCCGTCGGAACTAAATGGGTGTTTTTTGAAAACGTCAAAGCGGCTGTATGCCTAAAATCAAAGACCTCGCCTTCTGCGCGTTGTAAGTCTTTATCCAGCAGTACAAGCTCACTGATACTTCCTAGTGTCAGAAGGTAGTTACATACGCCTACCCCTACAGAACCAGCACCAATCACACCGATTTTCATTTATCTTTCCTTGTTAGATCTGTCCTATAACTTTGGATTGTACTAACAATTTCATCAATGATGCTAATTTAATTTTATCTATGAAATAAATATCAGATGTTTAATCTAAATATCGCGTAAAGACTAGACACGTCTCTTAAATAGCCGCCCATCTGTGCGATAGAATATCAGCGACGTCAAGATCAGCCCACAACCGATCAACTTATTCCCAGACAACTGCTCACCATACCAAACAATACTGAGAACCACAGTCCAGATTGGCTCAAAGAGCATGATCAACGCCGCGTTGGCTGGATTACAACCTTTCTGACCTAAAGTTTGCATCACGTATCTCAAACTGGTTGCTAACAAGGCGCTCAGTGCAAACCATCCCCAAATGGAAGCGTCCACACTTTCAGGGAAAGTTTCGAACATCATCGACATAAGCAGTGCAATCACGCCAGTAACAAATAGCTGGATACAGGTCAGCAACAACACTGGCACCTTGCGGGCGAGCTGACTGTTAACGTTGAAATGCAGAGCAAGTAAACACGCATTGGCCAAAAACCAAAGCTGACCCGCAGAGCTATTCCAACCATTGGTTAACGACAACATCGCCAAGCCAGCTACTGCTATAGGCATAGAAATCCAAAATGCTCGTTTCGGTCTATCTTGGTAAAGAACCCAAGCAATAATAGGGACAATAATCATCGATAGGCTGACGATAAACGCCCCTTCGCCCAATGTCTCACTGATTGAAATCGCATAGACCCAACTCAGCAACGCGAAAGACAGTATCACCCCTCCTCCAACCGCCTGCCCAATAAGAGCAAGCGTCAATTGGCGAAAACGCTTAACACATAGAGGGAGTAAGCAAACCGACGCGACGAGAAAACGCAAGCCAACGAACCCAAAAGGCGGCAAACCTTGAATCGTCTCTTTGGAAAAAATCCACCCCAGCCCTGCGAGTGCTGTTGTTGCAAATAGTATCCAGCCAGCTTTGTTTTCAGCGTTCAAATTCAAGTTCTCTTTCTCGTTATTATCGTTTTGATAGTGTCAGATTTATTGAACAGAAGCTATTAATTATCTACTCATCTTCACCACTTCATACTAAGCTATCACTCTGAACTATTTGAGGATTATTCGATATGATCATTGTTGGACACCGAGGTGTCGCCGGACATTTCCCTGAAAATACACGTTGCAGTATTGAAGCCGCCATCGCGCTTGGTTTGAAATGGGTAGAAGTCGATATTCAACCAACCAAAGATAACCAGCTAGTTGTCTGTCATGACCACACCATCAACCGTTGCAGTAACGGTCGTGGCCGCGTTGATCGCTATACATTGGATGAACTCAAACAATTTGATTTTGGTCGTTGGTTTGACCGCAAGTTTGCCAACCAGACAATTATGACACTCAATGAACTGCTCAATTTAGCTGTAGAGAACAAGCTAAAACTTAATTTAGAGGTCAAAATCGATCGTCACGATCCAATGCTAGTTTGTCAGCTCCTCGCTAAAGAGCTAGGCAGCAGCCAAGCCACAACTGAAGACATTGTCCTATCGAGCTTTAACCACGACATTGTGCGTTGTCTGCACCAACTTATTCCCGAGTACAGACTCGCCGTGTTGTGTGATCGAGTAACGACTAAAGTGGAATGTTTACTTAAGCAAGTCTCTGCTTTTAGCTGCAACGTTAACTATAAATTCCTTAACAACAGCAAGATTTATCGGCTCCAAGCAGAGGGATTTCAGGTGTGGAGCTATACCGTCAACAATCCAAAATCATTGCGTCATCTATCGAAGCTCGACGCCATTTTTAGCGACTTTCCTCAACGCTTTCTCACGCATAATCCTCAGTAGTAACCTGTACAGTGTTATCCACCACCACTGGATAACACTGGCTATGTGAGTGCGTCAGCTCACAATTTTCATTTTAGCCCTCACGCCCAAAAGCATTCCAAAAAACAAATAAAACCATTAAATATCAATCGCATAAACTAAAATCACCCTCTATGGCTTTGTTTTTATCGTATAAAAATCCCACAAAAATGCTTGCTTCTTATTCGGATTAAAACTACTGTATACGCATACAGCATGTATAAAGGAACAGTAATTATGATTCAGGCACAAACTCAGACTTCAGCGTTTTCAAAATATAATGTTCTTGCTCAACCGACTCAGCCGATGAACATCGATGACACGACGTTAAATCGTCTAGCGGGTCTTTCCAATCAAAAGCAATGGATTCTGTTTACTGCTGAGTGCCCTCGCCCGAATTATGATCAGTTCGCTTCTTGCCATGTGAGCTGCAAAAAGATTATTCAGATGAAACCTTCACAGACCCAGTCTGAATTCGAAATCGTCATTAAGGCGATCCAATCCGGTAATGCCAGTGCTGTCGTTGCCTCTAACAATCTTTCTACTGTTGAGCAAAGCCTACTTTGTGAACATGCTCGTCAGTATCAATGTGAAGTCTTCTTCGTCGAAGGAAGAGTGAACCATTTTCACTAATCAACACTGCCAATCGCCCCTCTCTGAGGGGTTGTTTTTTGTTAATCTCAGCTCATTTTGCTTTCAACATAAAAAAATAAGCAAACGTTTGCTTTTTCTCTGGCAGCACAGAATAGTTCTGGTATGATGCGTTGGATATCGGCTGTCGCGAATGGCAGTCGCCCACCTTGCTAAAGATAGGAATGTCGAAATGAGTCTCGCTGATCAAGTTCTTGCCGTAAACGATGATCTCCCAATTCGTACTGATAAACCCGTTCACAGTGGCAAAGTCCGTTCAGTCTATTGGCTGACGGAAGAAGACAGTAAACGCCTTATTAAAGAGAAAGGCTACGATGTTGCCCCAGATGCACCATTGGCTATCATGGTGATCAGTGACCGTATTTCTGCTTTTGATTGTATCTGGCATGCTGAAGGTGGATTAAAAGGTGTTCCTGGTAAAGGAGCGGCTCTAAACGCTATCTCCAACCACTGGTTTAAGTTGTTTAAAGACAACGGTCTTGCTGACAGCCATATTCTTGATATTCCGCACCCATTTGTTTGGATTGTCCAAAAAGCCAAACCGATCATGATTGAGGCGATCTGTCGCCAATATATCACTGGCTCAATGTGGCGTGCATACGAAAAAGGCGAGCGTGAATTCTGTGGAATTCAACTACCAGAGGGGCTAAAAAAAGATAAGCCGCTTCCTGAGTTGCTCATGACACCGTCGACAAAAGGCATTCTTAAAGGCATCTCAGGTGTACCTGAAGCTGACGATGTTAATATTACTCGTAAAAATATCGAGGATAACTTCGCTGCCTTTAACTTCTTTAAAGCAGAAGACATCGCACTTTACGAAAAGTTACTTCGTGAAGGTTTCGTGGTTATTAGCAATGCACTTGCCGAAGTCGACCAGATTTTTGTCGACACTAAATTCGAATTTGGCTACGTGACTGACGCAGCAGGTAACGAAAAGCTCATATACATGGATGAAGTTGGTACACCCGATTCATCACGAATTTGGGATGAGGAAGAGTACAATCAGGGTCGAATCGTCGAGAACTCAAAAGAAGGTTTCCGCCAATTCCTACTTAATTACTTCCCAGATCCAGACATTTTGCTCAACAAAGAGCGAATGGATGAACGTGAGGCTCTGGCTCGTGACAATGCGTTACCATTAGAATCACTGATCGATATTTCAACGACTTATCTAAGCATTGCCGCTAAAATTACTGGTCAAGAGATCAAACTAAGTGACAATCCGAAGCAGGAAATCATCGATATCCTTTCTCGCGATTACGGGCTGATCGACTAGGTAAGCCATCATACACAAAAGCCCCGCTCAGCAATGAGCGGGGCTTTTTGATCACAGCGCAAACACTATTTGTCTTTGCCTTTGTCACCTTTATCTTTGCCACCCTTATCTTTACCACTATTGTGGTTGCCCTTATCGCCACTTTTTCCTTTACCAGATGTTGGGCTCGCTTGTTCTGACTCATCGTCGCTGCCTTTCAGCGTTCCCGTCCCATTTCCTGGGTTAGAGTACTTAGCGTGAGCATTTAGCTCTTCTTGGGTGACGAACCCATCCTTGTCTTTATCAAACGATGCAAAGGCACTGAGTTTGTTTCTACCATCAGTACCATCGTCTTCAGATTCCTCTTCTTCCACCTCATCATCATCTCGAGTTCCACGGTACTGGTTAAATTCTTCTGCTGACACTTTGCCATCACCGTCTGTGTCCATCACACTCAGTTCTGGAGGTGTTTTGGTGCGATTGTTATCATCGCCGTTTTCAACCTCTTCTTCGGCAAAAAGATTAAAACTTACCAGTGTCACTAATATCACTAACCACCTTAGTCCTTTAAACATGCCTCTATCTCCTCTGTACTTCCCTGTTAACATTTTAGTTTACTGATACTATTGTGCATGATTTTCTTACTTCCCTATCAATTGGCATCATTATCCAGAAGCTTTTTAGCTTTGTGTACACTTGCAGTGGGTCTAGATCACTAACGTACGGCAACAACACATCGTCCAACTGACCAAGATAAACGGGAATATTGGTCACTGATGGCACATGATGATAAACAATAGTGAGTAGGTTTAGCGCATCATCAAAGTCGCTTGCAGGTTCTAGCTCTAGATATTGTGAACCCTGTTGGAGGAACTTGGCCTAATCAGGCAGTACATAGCGAGGTTTGAATGGAGCATGCCCTTCAAACATGTCACACAATGCTCCCTCTTTCATTGCATCTCTTACTTGCTGCGAGATTTCCATATAAGGCAAACTCGCTTCGGCCTCAAGCGCGAGAAACTGGTTTTTCTGTTTAGGGGAAAGAGTCGCATCTGTGACTATGTTGTAGATACGTGTTTGGAACTCATTATAGCTATCTGACATGTTAGCAAATCCTTATTGTTTTTAAGGATTTTATCTCAATCGGTTGAATGTCCACTATTGAAACCACGTTGATCACATATTTCCATTTTGGAAATTAATGTAAGTAACACACCTCCATTGAACTTCCGTACTCGTCATCCCCTCATAATTTAGAACCAGATTGTCATTACTCGATTTTGCGACAGTTTCGATCATAGTCGGATGAGTCATTGTATACCAATAGGAGGTTTTATGCGGAGTTCTCAGGCTCCACCAGCATTCACTGCTGTTGGATAAGTCTATGTGGATAACGCACTGAGTTGCCTATCGTCACGACAAAATGAATTCGTGGAAGTTTTCTCAATCTCGTAGTCAATTGTGGCTAGAATGGCGCAACCTTTCTATTCGGATAGCCTCCATGAGTCTACTTGAAAACCTCTTCATTATTATGGCGCTGATCTTAATCAGCTGTTTTTTTTCGATGTCAGAAATCTCTTTGGCCGCAGCGCGAAAAATTCGCTTGCGCCAACTTGCGGACGATGGCGATCATCGAGCCACTTTGATCCTTGGGCTACAAACGCACCCAGGTAACTTTTTTACCGTGGTGCAAATTGGCTTGAACGCTGTTGCCATCATGGGCGGCATCGTCGGTGAATCAGCGTTCACTCCCTATATCGCTACCATGCTGAGCAATTGGGTCCCAGTTGCGTGGATCGCACAGACCAGCTTTGTACTCTCTTTTACCTTAGTTACCAGTCTGTTTATTTTATTTGCCGACCTGATGCCTAAACGTATCGCTATGGCCATGCCAGAAACCGTTGCTTTAACCCTAGTAAAGCCGCTAATGGTGTGCATTCTAATCCTCAAGCCTATCGTATTAGTCTTTAACGGATTGGCGACACTGATTTTTCGCTTGTTACGCGTTCCCGCGGAGCGTAATGACGACATCACCAGTGATGATATTTACGCGGTTATGGATGCAGGCGCAGAAGCGGGCGTACTCGATACAAATGAGCAACAGATGATGGAAAGCGTGTTCCAGATGCAATCCATTGCTGTTACTTCAGCCATGACGCCACGCGAAAACATCGCTTTTCTCTCTCTTGATGACGATGAAAGCATGCTCAAACGTAAAATCGCCGACAACCCCCATCACAAGTTCCTTGTTTGTGATGGACAACTTGATGCGATTAAGGGCTTCGTCAATTCAACCGAGCTGTTGATTCGCCTTATTAACGAGCAAACTTTGGACTTAAAAAACAGCAGCGTGGTGCAAACCTGCCCTATCATCCCTGATACGTTGAGCTTATCCGAAGCATTGGATTACTTTAAAACCAATCGCGTCGACTTCTCTGTGGTGATGAACGAATACGCGCTAGTGCTTGGCGTCGTGACGTTTAATGATTTACAAAGCGCAGTAATGGGTAGCTGGGTGTTGGCCGAAGGTGAAGAGCAAATTGTCGCTCGCGATGAGCACTCTTGGCTGGTTGATGGTGTAACGCCTATCACCGATGTGATGCGCACGCTGCAAATTGACGAATTACCACACTCTCAAAACTACGAAACCATCGCTGGTTTTATGATGTTTATGCTGAAAAAAATTCCTCGTCGTACCGACTCGGTCACCTTCTCAGGCTACAAATTTGAGGTCGTTGACATTGATGACTATAAAGTAGACCAACTGCTGGTCACTCGTGTGGAACAGAAAGATGATGAGTAAAGCTAAGGGTAAAGCTACAAGCTAAGAGCTAAGGGGACACACACCATTATCTCCATTACCTCAAAGAATGCCAACAAAAATCGACAACCCGAATAATGTAAAAGGACAGGCACAATGTAAACAATGTAAAAGGACAGGCTCCATTAAATGATACTTATACTCCTTGCATAATGTAATGGTGAAATAGGTATTAATTTGCCCAGCTAGGGGAGAGTGTAGCGTGCTGTGAGCCACTGTTGGCGTGAATGAGTCTATTAAGGCTTTTTTGAGTAACGAGTGATTCACCAAAAACATTTTTGGTTTGGTGTGGGTTTCTTACTAGAGATTTAATGGTTGGCTAATCGCTTAACTATCCAACCGAAGTAAATTGATTCGCTTTCGATTCATCAGCTGTTTGGCAATCATCGCGCTTTGGGTACAACCTACTGCGGTGCAGCGTAGCCGCTCCAACTGAGTACAAGTCTCAAGCCAGTTTACTTGATTGAACTTAAGTCTTTG